>CAYTOU010000060.1:0-11152 GCA_964439295.1 uncultured Oscillospiraceae bacterium | reverse complement strand
CAACGCGAGCGTAAAAGCCATGCGTGAGCATCAGTACTTTGAAGCACTGGACAAGGGAACTGACGAATAAACGCAATTTCTCATATGAACCCGATTAAGCGCCGGGTTCATTTTCATATAACGGCTTTTCAGCAGTAAGATAGATTGGCAATACACTTACCCAAGGAGGCGACAAAACATGCCCAACAACATCCCCACCGTCTGGATATGGTCAAACGATTCCAAAGACCCCAACCAGTACATAATCGCCACGCAGGAATTTCAAGCAACTGCGGATACCTGCGTTCTAACAATAAGCGCGGATTCGCAGTACGCCGCGTACATAAACGGCGAATTGGTCGCTTTCGGTCAGTATGCCGATTATCCCGAATATAAGGTGTATGACGAAATAGACGTGACCGGCTTCATCCATACGGGCAAGAACGAATTGCGCATACTCGCATATTGCCAGGTAAGCGATAGCTCGGTCTATCGCGCCGGAAAGCCTGCGCTGATGTATCGACTCGAGCAGGGCGGTCAAATTATCGCGCACAGCGATGCTACCACGCAGGTTACAACGGATACCGGCTTTAAGTCGGGCAAAATCGACATTGTGTCCGGTCAAATGGGCTATACATTCGAGTACGATTCGCGTTTGCAGCCGGGTAAATGGGCAAATGCTCAAATAATCCCCGATATGCCGAAGAAGCTGCATAAGCGCCCAATAAAGCACCTTCAATTGGAAAAGCGCGCCGCGATGCGCGCCGTATCGCAGGGCGTATATTGGCAAAGCCCTATGCGCGACACATTGGGCATGCTCATGCAGTATGCGCCCATGGCTTTTCGCGAAAATTCCGCAATGACCGGACTTCACACGCAGCCCGAATTTCCCGGAAACTACGTGACGTACACCACCGATGACACCGATTGCGCCGGCATATACATTACGCTGGACGCGGGCAAAGAAACAGTGGGCTTTATCGATATGGATATCGATGTTGAAAGCGACTGCGAAATACTGATCGGCTGGGGCGAACACATGGATGATCAGCGCGTACGCACATATGTGGGCTCGCGCAACTTTACCGCGCGCTACATCGCGCATGCGGGCGGCAATCGCTTCATGTACCCGCTTCGCAGGATAGGCATGCGCTATATCACGCTGTTCATTGCCGCTAAGCGCTTTAAACTGAACTATGCGGGCGTGCGTCCGGTAAGCTATCCTCTAGATATGAGCCCGGAATTTCATACGGCAGATATGCTTCACAGCCGCATATTCGATGTGTGCCGCGATACGCTCAAGGCGTGCCTGCACTCGCATTACGAGGACTGCCCATGGCGCGAACAGGCGCTTTACGCCATGGATTCGCGCAATCAGATGCTGTGCGGCTATTACGCGTTCGGCGAATACGATGTCCCGCGCGCGAGCCTTAAGTTGCTTGCACTGGGGCAGCGCGAGGACGGCTTGCTTGAACTGTGCGCACCGGCGCGCGTTTCGATTACCATACCCAGCTTTTCGCTGGACTTCATATTGGCGCTTGACGAGTACCTGATGTATAGCGGCGATGTGGACTTTACGCGAGAAATGCTGCCTGTTGCGCGCCGAATATTGGATAAAATGCTGATGCGCCGCAATGAACGCGGACTCATACCCGTGTATACAGAAAGCAAGTATTGGAACTTCTACGAGTGGCGTCCGGGCTTGGATGGCAACTTGGGTGAGTCGAGCGATGAATTCGCCGGACGCTGCGACGCGCCGCTCAACATGCTCGCCGCTGAGTGCGCGCGCAGACTTGCACGCATAAGTAAGCTATTGGGCGAGGAAGGCGCAGACTATTATTCGGAAATCGCCGCCGATCTAAGCAAACGCTGCGATGCCGCATTCTGGAATGAAAGTAAAGGCCTATACAACACATATCTCACCGCAAAAGGCGAACTAACGCACGAGTGCGAATTGACTCAGGCGCTCGCGGTATACTGTGGCGTGTGTACGCCCGGTCATAAAGCGCGCGCACTTGAACTGTTGGCGCAGGAAAAGTTGCCCCAAGTATCGCTCAGCTATTCGATATTCCTGTTCGATGCGCTGCTTAGCGACGGCGATAAGTACGCGCGCACGGCATTCAAGCGCGTGGCGCGCATATGGGGCGATATGCTCGTGAAGGGCGCTACGACATTCTGGGAGACAGAGCAGGGCGGCTGGGACTTCGAACGCGCCGGCAGTCTGTGCCATGCATGGTCGGCGGTGCCGCTTTACCTATACATGGCGTATGCGTTGGGTGTAAAGCCCACAAAGCCCGGCTTTAAAGAATATGAAGTAAATCCGCTTGATTGCGGCATCTATGAACTCTCGGGCAAAATAAAACTGCCCAACGGCAAAATGCTCAAAATAGGACAGTGAGCACCCGATAATACATAATGACAGCCACAAAAAAGCGCAGCCGCTAAAAACGACTGCGCTCTCTTTAATTACTTGATTATGCCAGCTTGGATGCGGAAGCATCCTCGGTCTCTTCGCCCTCGGTTGCCTCTTCGGTAGCTGCATCGTCAGTAGTCTCTTCGGTGGTCTCATCGGCGGGAACGTATGCTACAACGGCACCGTTGTAGTTGTCGTTGATCCACTGACGGGTCTCGTCGCTGGACATAACGGCAGCGATCTTCTCGAATACCTCGGCGTCGTAGTTGTCGCCGTTTACAACGATGTAGTTAACATAGGTCTCGGCGGCCAGAGAATCGCTCTCTTCCTTGGCGATGGCGTCATCGGATACGTTCAGACCGGCCTGCACAGCGTAGTTGCCGTTTATAACAGCCATGTCAACGTCCTGCAGTACGCGGGGCAGCTGAGCGGCCTCAACTTCCTGGATGTCCAGGTTCTTGGGGTTGTCAACGATGTCCAGCTTGGTGGCGGTCATGCCGGCACCTTCGCGCAGGGTGATCAGACCGTTGGTCTCCAGCAGCAGCAGAGCGCGGGCTTCGTTGGTGGTGTCGTTGGGCACCGCGATGCTTGCGCCGTCAGCCAGCTCATCGATGGAAGCGGTCTTGCCGGGGAAGAGTCCCATCGGCTCGTAGTGAACGGGGATCAGAGCAACCAGATTGGTGCCCTTGCCGGTGTTGTAGTCGTCCATGTAGGGCTTGTGCTGATAGAAGTTGGCGTCCAGATCGCCGGCAGCCAGAGCATCGTTGGGCTGAATGTAATCGGTATAGGTGATTATGTTCAGCTTGATGCCAACGGCCTCCAGCTGGGGCTCAACAGCCTCCAGTATCTCCACGTGCGGAGAGGGAGTAGCGCCGATGGTAACGGTGGTGTACTCGGCTTCGTCGGCAAATGCGAACGCAGGCACGCACAGTACCAGAGCCAATAGCAATGCAGCAAACTTTTTCATGGTGATTTCCTCCTCAATATACTTTTGATGTATATGTGATACGCGTCTAATAGGGCGCGGATCAGGCATTACTTGCGGTGATCCAGCTTTATGGCCAGTTTTGTGCCTATCAGCTGAATGACCTGAACCAGAATGACCAGCGCAATTATGGAATAGATCATTATGTCGTACAGATACCTGTAGTAGCCGTAGTTGATGGCTAGCGCGCCCAGACCGCCGCCGCCCAATATACCCGCCATTGCGCTGTAGCTGAGTATGGTGGTCGTGCATATCGCCGCGCCGCTTATCAGCGAGGGGAATGCCTCGCGCAGTATGACCTTGCATATGATCTGCAAAGGAGTTGCGCCCATCGACTGTGCCGCCTCTATGACGCCCTTGTCGACATCGCGCAGTGACGATTCAACCATGCGCGCCACATACGGGAAGCTGGCGATTATCAGCGGAACGATTGTCGCGGTGGAACCGATGGCCTTGCCCAGTATCAGTCGCGTAAGCGGCGTCACGGCCATCATCAATATCAAAAAGGGTACCGATCGCAGTAGGTTAATTATCGTGCCCAGTATCTTGTTAAACGTGGGCGCGGGGGTTAGCGAGCCACGCTCGGTTGTTACCAGCAGTATGCCCAGCGGCAGTCCCAATACATAAGCGATTATAGTGGACACCAGCGTCATGTAAAGCGTTTCCAGCGTGCCTTCCCACATGAGCGGAGCCAGCGTCTCCCAAGTCATATTACTCCACGTCATTGCCGTGTACCTCCTCGACTACAAGCTCTTTATGCGAAGATAGGTAGTCACGGCATCGCTGCGCGGCTTGCGGGTCGGCGGGGAGCTCTACTACCAGCTGACCGAATACCTGTCCGCCTACGCGCCGTATGTCGGCGTTGTATATCGACACATGCGCGCCGCATGCCAGCGTCATGCCGCTTATTACCGGCTCGTATACGTCCGCACCTTCGAACAGTATGCGCACGCAGTCGCGGTTGGGCAGCATTTCCTCTTCGTCGGGCTTCCTGAACAAACGCTTTGCGGCCTCTGTCTTGGGGTGGGTGAATACATCGCGCACGCGCCCGTGCTCGGCTATTACGCCGCCGTCGATTATCGCGACGTCGGTGCATATCTGGCGAATGACTTCCATCTCGTGCGTTATTACGACTATGGTTATGCCCAGACGCTTGTTTATGTCCTGCAGCAAAAGCAGTATAGACCGCGTGGTCATCGGGTCGAGTGCCGATGTGGCCTCGTCGCACAAGAGCACCTTGGGCTCCATAGTAAGCGCGCGCGCTATAGCCACGCGCTGCTTCTGACCGCCCGACAGCTGCGCCGGGTACATGTTCGCCTTGTCGCTTAGCGACACAATGTCCAGTAGCTCCATTGCGCGCTTCTTCGCCTGTGCGCGCGGCACGCCCGAAATTTCCATCGGGAACATGACGTTCGCCAGAATCGTGCGCTGCATGAGCAGGTTGAACTGCTGGAATATCATGCCCAGCTGGCGGCGCATCTGCAGCAGGTCCTTGTTACTTAGCTGCATTATGTCGGTGCCGTCGATAAGTATCTTGCCTCCGGTAGGGGGGTCAAGTCGGTTTATGCAGCGTATCAGCGTGGATTTGCCCGCGCCGGATAGACCGATAATGCCGAATATAGAGCCGCGCGGTATGTCAAGGTTAATGCCCTTGAGCGCGGTTACATTGGAGCCGCCGTTTGAATATACCTTTTCCAGATCACGTATCGAGATCATTATGTCAGCCGGTGCTTGATCCGTGCTGAACGTCGTATCGCCCATATATACGTGGCCTCCCGTATTTCTGATCGTATCGCATAAGCGGCACGATAATTTATAGTTCGCATAATACGTATAATAGGAGCAATCGGCACAACATTCAAGCGCATTTATGCAAAATCTTTGCAAGTCGGTCGCATTAAGCCGCTTGAAACATACTTTTTCGCGTGAACAGGGCAAAAAGAAGCAACCGCCGGTTTGACTTTAGCGCAGCATGTCTTGAAGTTGGCTACAACATTGTAACTGATATAAGCCGCTATGTCAAATTGCAAAACGCAATCGGCAGATATAGCCTAAAGCTATATGCGTATGTCACCCGGATCAACGCTTTCCTTTTTATATATAGCATAGCGCAAACGACGCTTCTTACGGCAAAATATTTGCATTAAACGGTTTACAATTTCGCGGTCATGCCTTATAATTGAAGGCACAATAAGCAGTAATACGACAGGGGAGGTGTCCATTTGCGCAGTAACGGTGTTTCAGAAGACTTCCACCCTGGCGATATCACCTCCGCGCAAGAGATAAAGCAGCGCCATACGCCGCGCCGCATGAAATTCCATACTGCCAACGGCGGTGCGGATCCCCGCATGACCCGTGTGGCAACGGTAGCGGTGATATTCATACTGGTGGCGTTATTTTTGTGCCTTGCGATGTGGCTGACAACGCTGGGCGATTTTACCGGCTCCGAAATGGTGATACCCGGCATAGTGTTTTCCGTAGGCAACTGAACCTTGCCGGATGAAGATAATAACCTTATGACGATACGTCAAGGGAGATAGCAATATGAAAAAGGCACTTATAGTACACGGCGGCTGGGATGGTCACGAGCCTAAAAAGGTCTCCGAGCGCTTTGCACGGCTGCTCACCGAGCACGACTTTGATGTTGAAGTATCCGACACGCTTGATGCTTTTTTGGATGCCGATAAGCTGAACGGTCTCGACCTCATCGTACCCGTATGGACGATGGGCACGATCACGCGCGAGCAGTGTAAGCCTGTTGTCGAGGCGGTGGGTCGCTTCGGCGTGGGACTCGCCGGTTGCCACGGCGGCATGTGCGATGCCTTCCGTCAGGACACCGAGTGGCAGTTCATGACCGGCGGTCAGTGGGTATCCCATCCGGGCGGAGACGGCGTAAAGTACACCGTGCATATCAAAAATTCCTCCAGCCCCATCACATGGGACTTAAACGACTTTGACGTGGCGACCGAGCAGTACTATGTGCACATCGACCCGGCGGTCGAGGTGCTCGCGACGACCTGCTATCCGGTCATCAACTACTACCACGCATCCAACGGTCACGTTGAGGTGCCGGTTACGTGGACAAAGCGCTGGGGTCATGGGCGCGTGTTCTATACGTCCCTGGGCCATCACGACGATGTATTCGACAACCCCACCGCACAGGAAATGATGCTGCGCGGCATGCTCTGGGCAGCCGAGGGCAAGGCAATCGCCGTAAAGAACAACGCCGACCCGGACAAGTACACCAGCACGCTTAAGATGTACTAAGCCGTGCAAACGAAAGGACGAAACCGATGAGCCGCATATGGGTTAAGGTAATGAAGAGGCAGAAGATACAGCGCGACAAGGCCGTGCCGTGCACGCGCGACGAGATAGACGAATGCCTGCGCGACGTGTGCAAGGACTTCGACATCCCCAGCCCCATGTGGCTAAGCAAGCAGCGCGACGAGTTCGAGCAGTTCGGCATAACCGACTTCTCCGGCGATAACTTCTTCGAGCCGATCACCTTCGATAAGCTGGTGGTGCAATACCTGCCCGACGATGGCGTGACGCGCAAGAGCAAAGACCCTCGCAATGACTTCTCGTACTGATGTGCGTTTGAGTGGTAAGTGAATATGGATTTGATTAGCTCCGCGGGTTTGACCGCGGGGCTTTTCTTTTTGCCTTGAATCGACACAAATAATTAAAATTGTTGACAAAATATTCGGGGGGGGGTAAAATGTAATCGGTCATATTTTTAAGATAAAGGCATATGTCTGACTATTCGTTCAATAAAGGTAAGTGCGCTCAAATTGATAAGAGTAGACTGCCTTTTTGAACTGTATATATCATCGGAAATGTAATCTGCCACTTGATATAAAAGCTGTGACATGAGAGGGAGACCGCTATGAGCAAATTTATAATAGCCTGTCCGGTATGCGGCAACTACGCGCAAGCATCAACCGGCTTTTTTGCAAGCAAGCACATACGCTGCACGTGCGGCAATATAATTAATGTCAAAACCGACCGCATGGCGACCGTCAATTGCCCGGGCTGCGGCAATAATGTCGTGTACGATCAGGCGGAAGGCAAGAACGCCAAATGCCCGATCTGCCATACGAATCTGATTACCGATGCGAGCTTCAATAACCTCGTGCATTTCGCGTGCCCGACCTGCGGCTGCACGCTTCAGGCGGATAAGGCGGCATCTCATATCACATGCCCGGTATGCGACACAGTATGCGATGTGCAGCGCGAAATCAAGATGGACGAGACGCGCAAGGCGGGCATACCGGCAGTAATAAGCTACGAAGGCGACAACAAGACATTCGTATGGAAGCATCCCATGACCGACTTTGTGACCGGCAGTCAATTGATAGTCCATGAGAGTCAGGAAGCGGTCTTCTACCGCAACGGCGAGGCGTTGGATTCATTCGGACCGGGTCGCTATACGTTGGAGACAGGCGTATTGCCCAAGATGGATAGTCTATACCATCTGCCCACGCAAGGTCAGCCATTTCATGCCGAGGTTTATTTCGTCAATCTGACCACACAGATGGGCATTAAGTGGGGCACGCCCAGCAAGGTTGGTCTATTCGATCCGGCTACCGGTATACATGTGGATTTGGGCGCGTCCGGCTCATTTAATATGAGAGTATCCGACCCGCGCCGTCTGCTCATACGCGTAGTGGGCACATCGGACGGACTCAAGCAGGATGACGTATTCGCGCAGAGCGGCACCGGCTATTTCCGTACGATAGTAATGACTCAGGTCAAGGCGCATCTCGCGCGCATAATCAAGTCCAACCATATAAGCGTGCTGGAGCTTGACGAGCATGTCGATACGATAAGCCATGCCTTGCGCGACGCGATAAATCCTGAGCTTGCCGAATACGGCCTTGAAATGCCCGAGTTCTACGTCAGCAACATAGTTACGCCCGATGACGATCCCAACTTCCGCCGCATGAAGCAGCAGCACGCCGATCTCTACCTAAAGACACGCGAAGAGGAAATACGCAAAGCCGAGGCCGAGGCGGCATTCGAGCGCAAGTCGGTCGAAGCGCAGACAAAGGCGCGCATGAGCGTAATCGAGGCGCAAGGCGCGGCGGATGCGGCACGCATTGCCGGTCAGGCACAGGCGGACGTATACCGCATGCAGGCCGAAGCCGAAGCACAGGAAATGCGCATGAAGGGCTATACATATCAGCAGGAAACCAGCCGTCAGGTCGGCTTAGAAGCCATGCGCAATGGTGGCGGTGCGGGTGTCACCGGCATAGCCGGCGAAGCCATGCAATTGGGCATAGGTCTGGGCACAGTGGGCAGCGTAATCGGCATGACTAAGGAAGCGATACAGCCGGTTGTACAAAGTGCCGGAAATATGGTGCAGTCCGAATCGCAATCGGTGCAACAGCCCGAATCCGTGGGCTGGACATGTACTTGCGGCGCGACAAACATCACAAGCAATTTCTGTCCGGACTGCGGCTCAAAGAAGCCCGAACCGCCCAAACCGTGGAATTGCTCCTGCGGTCAGACCGGCATTACGAGCAAGTTCTGCCCCAATTGCGGCAGCAAAAAGCCCGACACGTGGAACTGCACCTGCGGCACCGAGAACATAGCCAGCAAATTCTGCCCCAACTGCGGCAAGAAAAGGGAGGATTAAGCCATGAAGCTGAATAAACACGCATGGGCACTGTGGGGAATAACGCTCGCGGTCGTAATAGCACTGATGGTTCTGATACCGTTTACCAGAACCGCCGCGTGGTGGATTGGCGCGGCATGTACCATACTCATGTTCGGCGTATGCGCATACGCCTTCCATGCCGCATTCCGAAAGGGCGAAACGCTCGAAAGTAAGCTGCTGGGCTGGCCGATATTCAAGGTCGGCTACGTCGCGTTGCTCATACAAATTGCAGTGGGCGCAATCATCATGTCGCTGGCACACATTTGCCCGGTGAGAGTCGCGGCAATTGTGGAGATACTCGTCTACGCGGCAGCGGGCGTCAGCCTGACGATTAAGGACGCATCGCGCAATGTAGTCACAAGCGTCGAAAACACAGTCGAGGATAAAACCGCCAACTGGAAGAGCATCCGTGCCAAAGTGAATGCACTCGCCGCGGCCAATGACAATCCGGCTATAAAGAAGCTGGCGGAAGAGATTCGGTTTGCCGATCCTATGCCAACGGGGATGGATGGGGAGATAGCAGCAGCACTGGAAGAAATGACACAGGGAGTTACAGAGGAAAACGTGTCGAAGGTGATGCGAATGGTGAGAGAGAGGAAGGAATTGGGGAAATCAATTAAGCAACAACAGCATTGATACGAGGCTGCGAACGATAGAAAACATACAAAGAAGCATGCGCAAAAGGAGTAGCTAATCATGATTATTAAATGCAAAATGTGCGGCGGGGATCTACATCCTGTTGACAATGCGACAACCTGCGAGTGCGAATTTTGCGGAACGGTTCAGACCATCCCGAACGTCGATAACGAGAAGAAGAGTAATCTCTTCAACCGTGCGAATCGTCTGCGCATGAATAATGAATTCGACAAGGCGTCTGCAGTGTATGAATCCATCGTGGCGGAGTTTCCGGAAGAGGCTGAAGCCTACTGGGGACTGTGCTTGTGCGCCTATGGCATTGAATACGTTGATGATCCTGCCACAGGAAAGAAAATGCCCACCTGCCATCGCACATTGACAACTTCCATCATGGAGGATGCCAATTTTGAGCAGGCGTGCGATTACGCCGATGTGATTGCGCGAAAGGTCTATCGCGAAGAAGCGAAGGAGATCGACCGCATTCAGAAGAACATTCTTGATATTGCTGCCAATGAAGCACCGTATGACGTGTTCATCTGCTACAAGGAAACCGACGAAAACGGCAATCGCACAGAAGACAGCGTGCTCGCTCAGGAAGTTTATGACGAGCTAACCGCAAAAGGTATGAAGGTTTTCTTTAGCCGAATCACGCTTGAAGACAAGCTCGGCGTTCAGTATGAGCCGTATATCTATGCGGCATTGTCTTCTGCAAAGGTTATGCTTGCCTTCGGTACGCAGTTTGAATACTACGATGCGGTATGGGTAAAGAATGAATGGCGCAGATTCCTCGACATGATGCGTACTGATAAGCGCAAGGCTCTGATTCCGTGCTTTAAAAATCTGGATGCCTACGACATGCCTAAGGAATTCAAGGGATTGCAGGCACAGGACATGAATAAGCTTGGTTGGATGCAAGACTTGATCCGCGGTGTAGAAAAGTTGTGCGGCGGAACATCCTCAGCGTCAGAAGTGGCTGCAACATCAATCCAACAAGCGTCGGCAACAAATAGCACAGTTGAGAACCTGATGAAACGTGCCCGCATTTTCCTTGAAGATGGCGACTTTGGCAATGCCAATGCCTATTTTGAAAAGGTGCTAGATATCGATGCGGAATATGCGCCTGCATATGTGGGAAAACTATGTGCAAAATTAAAGCTTCATAGGGAAGCGGACTTGGGCAATCTGGAGGAGTTTACTGTATTTAATACAGAATGGGAAAAGGCACTGAGATATGCTAACGATGCGCAAAAGCAACTATATTTGAGCTATATTGAGCAGGCGCAGGATGGTCAAAGACGTAGATTACATAAACTCCATGTTTATGTCCAGATGCTTCAGAATGATGTCCAAACGCAGAACGAGAAAATAAGCATGCTGCAAAAAGAGGAGACACAATTGGAAACTGAATTGTCACAGACGCGAGGTATATTCAGTAGTCGGCGAAAAAACGATTTGCAGTTCCAAATTAATAACAAGAAAA
>CAYTOU010000059.1:0-11235 GCA_964439295.1 uncultured Oscillospiraceae bacterium | reverse complement strand
GCTAACCGCTAAAAACCATTGTCCCCTTCCCCATTCAATGCTATAATATCAAAAAGCTCACAAAAGGGAGTTGAAACGTATGAAGATTACTTTCCTGGGGTCAAGTCACGGAGTGCCTTCTGCCGAGAGGTTTTGTTCCTGCACTATGGTCGAGGTCGGCGATGCGGTGTATTTTATCGACTGCGGTGCGCCGCTTATTGACATACTGATCAGGCGCGGCGTTGACCTTACCAAGATTCGCGCTATTTTCACTACGCACATGCACGGCGATCATGTGAACGGAATTGTGCCCATGGTTGACCTATGCAACTGGTATTTTATGGACACCGACTTCGATATCTACCTTACCGAAGAATCCGGGCTTAAAATATTTCCCGACATGATCGCCGCGGTCGAAGGCTGGCCTGTGGATTCAAAGCGGCTGCGCTTTAAGCTTATGACGCCTGACTTCGTATATTCGGACGACAACATACGCCTGACGCCCATACCTAATAAGCACCTGGCGCATGACAACAGGCCCACATACTCGTACCTGCTTGAGGCCGAGGGCAAGCGCGTTATATTCACCGGCGATATGTCGCAGCGTCTGGAGCAGAATGACTTCCCCGCGTATCCGCTTGAGCACAATGTCGACCTCGTAATCAGCGAAATGGCTCACTTTGACGTATGCCATATACTCCCCTACCTCGAAAAGTGCAAGACCGATAAGATGCTCTTCAACCACGTATTCCCGCTGGACAAGCTCGACCGCATAAATGCTTTGAGCGGCAAGTTCGGTTATCCGATATGTGCCGTTGCCGATAGTGACGAGATAGAGCTGTAACACTCAAATAAAGAAAAGTGCTGACGGATTGATTTTCCGCAGCACTTTTGCTTTTTATTCGGGTTTATTTCTGAATTCGCACTGAACAATCGGGCAACGTTCGCACGCCGGTTTGCGCGCGGTACAGCAGCGTCTGCCGTGCCATATCAGCAGATGATGCGTATGGCTCCACCTATCCATAGGCACAGCCTGCATAAGTTGCTTTTCGGTATCGACGACATTGCCCGCGTGTGCTAATCCGATTCGGTTCGACACGCGGAACACGTGCGTATCCACCGCAAACGCGGGCTTTCCGAACGCATTCGCCAGCACGACATTCGCGGTCTTGCGCCCTACCCCGGGCAGCTGAGTAAGCTCCTCCATTGTGTCGGGCACTTGACCATCGTACTTTTCGACAAGTATGCGGCACAGTTCGACTATATTGCGCGCCTTTGTGTGGTATAAGCCGCATTCTTGTATCATAGGTTCAAGTTCCTGTGGAGTCAGCTTTGCCATTGCTCGCGCATCGGGATACTTGGGGAAAAGTCGCGCCGTAACCATGTTCACGCGCTTATCGGTGCATTGAGCGGCTAAAACGGTCGCTATAACCGTTTCAAAAGGGTTTGAAAAATCAAGCTCGGCACTCGCCTGTGGATAAAGCTCTTCCAGCTCGCTCAGCACGTCCAATACGGTCTGTGCATCCATATTTCATCCTCCGCATCAAATGCTGTTTATGGGCAGCAGCGGCGCATATGCCGCCTCATCGTCGGCCGATGTGTCGGCTTCCTCGGCGCTTTCCGCATCCGCTGTATCAGTACTTTCGGGCAATGTCCAGCCTTCGTCTATCATTTTAGTCACGGCTTCGTACGCCGCCATAAGCTGTGTGTCATAGCTCTGCCAATCCAGGCTGCCCTGAGTTATCATGCTGCTAAGTGTATTTTGATCCACGGTTTCATCCAGTTCAACCGTAATATTGGGTTCAATGCCGTTGCCCTGTATTACGTGACCGGACGGCGTATAATAGCGCGCGGTCGTCATCTGGAAGCACGAGCCGTCACTGAGCGGCTGAACGCTCTGCACTATACCCTTGCCGAAAGTGGTTTCGCCTACGATTGTCGCGGCGCCCATGTCCTGTGCAGCACCGGTTAGCAGCTCGCTGGCGCTGGCCGAATAGCCGTTTACCAAAATCGCCATGGGCTTGCCCCAGCAGTCGGCGTCGGAATAGAACTCCTGACGATTGCCGTGCCTATCCTCGATATATGCATACAGTCCCTCAGGCAGCAGTGTTTCGGCTATGCTGGTTACGACATCCAGATTGCCGCCGGGGTTATTGCGCACATCGACTATCAATGCCTGTGCGCCGTTTTCGTTGAAGTAATTGACGGCTTCCTTTACGCCTTCGGCGGCATCGCCCTGGAATTCGTATATGACCATGTAGCCGACCTTGGTGCCGTCTGTACCGTCATCCAGCATGCAATATTCGACGCGGTTCATGTGTATAACTTCGCGCGTAATTTCGCAATCGATATACTCATCGCCGCGCAGTATGGTAAGCGTTACGCTCGTGCCTTCTGCGCCGCGCATGTATTCAAGTAGTTCGGTCGAATTTGTGGGCCAATCCTTATCCTCATCAGCGGTCTGTGCATCGGGCGATGCGGTGGGCAGTGCATAGCTTTCCGTGCCGCCCAGTGCGCGCGCAATCGGGTATCCGTCAACAGCGACTATCCTATCGCCCGCCTTTATGCCCGCTTTAGCCGCAGGCGAATCGGCAAAGCTGCGCGTGACAAGCAGTGAGTCGGACGCTTCGCCCTGAAGCACCTGTATACCTATGCCGGCGTATTCGCCTTCGTCATCGGCGAGCATTTCCGCCCATTCATCCACGGTATAGTAGAACGTATACGGATCGCCCGTCACAGCCATCATGCCCTCGATCGCGCCTTCGATTAGCGCAGTGGAGTCCAGCTCCTCATAGTAGTCATTCATGAGTGAATAGTAAATCTGTCCGATCTGGGCAAACTTGGCTTCTTCGTCATCCTGGCTTGCCGACGCACTTGTTGCCGATAGCATGGATTGATTTTGAACCAGGCGCACTACATTTGACATACACGCGCCCACGGCAACCGCCAGCAGTATGGTCAGTACATTCACAAAACGCTTTTTCACTTAGTGCCTCCATTATGCATTTTAAACATTAGGTCGTGTATTAGACGTTATAAACAATTGGGCGGATGTGCCCGGCAGTAAGTTCCGTAGTTTAAACGGTTATCACTGCTAGCGCCATCCGCCCGCTTTGGGTTTAATTTAGATATGTCCAATCGATTGGCCTATGCTGCTCGGACGCATCTTTTCCATGCCGGACTTGCCCAGAAGCATCATCATCTTGAACGTTACCGCATCGTCAAATGCGCGCAGATCCAGTCCGGTTATGCGCTGCACCTTGTCCAGACGATACACCAGGGTATTGCGGTGTATATACAGCTGGCGCGCGGTTTCGCTCAGGTTCAGGCTGTTTTCGAAGAACTTTTCGATGGTATGAATCATTTCCTCGTTGAACAGGCGCGCGGTCTTGCGGTTGAACATCATCGCGTTGTAGCGCAGACCCATGTCGCGCGGCACATCGGCGAGGAAGCGCTCCAGTAGCAGCCTACGGTATACATACACGCCGGATTCGGGCGCATATACGCGGCCTACGTCTATGGCGCGGCGGCTTTCGCGGAAGGACTCGCCCAGCTGAGCCAGGTTCTTCTTGGGATCGCCCAGACCGATGAGCGCGTGATAGTTGGTTTCGCTCATAAGCGTGTTCTGTACGGCCAGCGCGAACTGCTCCATGTCCTCAAACGAATGCAGCTCGTCCATTACCTTAATGAGCGCGAGCGTATGGCGGTCTATTTCAACCATCATGTCATTGCCCAGCCACTGCATGGCATCGCCCAGCACCTGCTGTATGGTTTCGGCATCCACGTTTATCAGATGCATGGTTATTACGCTGCGCGTCTTTTCCATATCCATATGGTATTCCTGCGCCAGCGATTCAAGCTCTGCACCCTCGACTTCCTCGCGAAGTATGCTGCGCAGGGCATCTTCCTTATCGGCATGCGGCACCATGTTGCGGCTTATCGACGAAATAAGTGCGCCGGCAAGCGTGGCACAGTCGACCGCCGCCTGACCCTGACCCTGTACGCTGAGTACCAGCACGGGGTTTGAGTCGGTCCTAACCAGCACATACTGACCCATTGTAAGGGGCTGTCCGGGCACATCGAGTCCGTGCTGAGGCAGGGGCAGTACCCTGTCCAAATCATCGGGCAGCAGCACGCGTCCGGTTTCGTCCATAACTGTCACAGGCAGCGATATCTTGGACAGAACCTGACTAATCTGCGTAAACAAACGCTTATCCAGAAACACTTTAAGTCTCCTTTCGCGCCGCACATGCAAGCGCTCGTGTTAATAATACAGTTTAAACGGCAGCCGAAACGAGTTATCGGTTTGCCATAATAGCATAACTCAACATTTCGGAGTTTATATTGCGTCCTTGTTAAGTATTGGCATCATTGCACGAATTTTGAATCTTTCGGCGGCAATTTAAAGCAGCCGCTTTCCGCCGTGACCGGTTAAAAAGAGCCGTAGCTCAAAAGCAAATGCTTTAAGCTACGGCTCGTATTTACTGCTTTATATCCGACCTATGGCGCAGACTTCAAGCAAGCATCAAAGACTTACATCCGACTCGAATTAGCGGGTCAGTATGGTAGCCTCGGTGTCCTTGTCGAAGAAGTGCAGGCGGTTTACATCGAAAGCAACCTTGATCTTGTCGCCGGTGCGTGCAACCGAGCGAGGATCAACGCGGGCGACGATGTTGCCGTCCTTACCGGTGGTCTTCAGGTACAGGTAGGTCTCAGAGCCCATCAGCTCAACAACTTCGACGTCAACGTCGATAACGCTGTCGGGAGAGTTGCTCATGAAGGCGGCGTCGTCATGGATGTTCTCAGGACGGATGCCCATGTAAACTTCCTTGCCGATGTAGCTGTCGGAAACGAACTTCTTCAGCTTGCCCTCGGGGATCTTAACCTTGTTGTTGCCGAACACAGCGTATACGCCGTCACCGCTCTTGGTCAGCTTTACGGTGAAGAAGTTCATCTGCGGGCTGCCGATGAAGCCAGCGACGAACTGGTTGCCCGGATAGTCATACAGGTTCTGAGGAGTATCAACCTGCTGGATGAAGCCATCCTTCATAACAACTATGCGGGAGCCCATGGTCATAGCCTCGGTCTGGTCATGGGTAACATAGATGAAGGTGGTCTGCAGACGATGATGCAGCTTGGTTATCTCGGTACGCATCTGTACGCGCAGCTTAGCATCCAAGTTGGACAGAGGTTCGTCCATCAGGAAGACCTTAGGCTCACGAACTATAGCGCGGCCCAGAGCAACGCGCTGGCGCTGACCACCGGACAGAGCCTTCGGCTTACGGTTGAGCAGGTGCTCGATGTCCAGGATCTTAGCGGCTTCACGAACGCGCTTCTCGATCTCGGGCTTGGGAGTCTTGCGCAGCTTCAGACCGAACGCCATGTTGTCATAAACGGTCATGTGGGGATACAGAGCGTAGTTCTGGAACACCATCGCGATATCGCGATCCTTGGGAGCAACATCGTTGACCAGCTTGTCGCCGATGTACAGTTCGCCTTCGGAAATCTCTTCCAGACCGGCGACCATACGCAGGGTAGTGGACTTACCACAGCCAGAAGGTCCGACCAGAACGATAAATTCCTTATCTTCGATATCCAGGGTGAAATCGCTAACAGCGGTAACACCACCCTGATATATTTTATAGATGTGTTTCAGAGATACACTTGCCATGCTATACGCCCTCCTTAATGAATGCGATGCAGCCAACCAGCACCGTTGACTCATCCGTTGGTTAGATTATACATGTATTTTAACCGTCTGTATATGTCAACACGCCACAAATAATAGCGGTGCAAATTGTGCGGTTATTTGGAGTTCCAAATCTGCCGCACGGCCGTCAGGTTTTTACACCGATTGGATTAAACGTTTCACCTCCGCGCAACTTAACTTTTTTGCCATTCTTCTTTGGAAAGCATTAGCAGAATGGTTCATTAGTTAACGTTGTGCTTGTGCAACTTTTCCAGTGCACCCAAGAGGCGGCATTTTCGCAGATTTGTTAAGGAATGCCGCAAACATGCCGCTTTTTGTTCACCTCACACATACATGTCAATTTCAGACGCGTGATTTTGGTAATTTGGTGCATACTAAATCGGTCTTTTAGCTTGAGAGCCGCAATTATGTCAACAAGTACAGTGCGATTGCTTTACTTCTGGCCGTAGTAGGCGTTGGGGCCATGCTTGCGATAGAAATGCTTATCGCGCAGCTCCTTGGGCAGTTCCTTCATATCCGGGTTAACACTGAGCGCACTGGTCGCGATCTTGCAGCACTCCTCCAATACGACGGCGTTATGCACGCTGTCCATGGCGCTGGTGCCCCAGGTGAACGGACCGTGACCGCGTACAAGTACCGCCGGGCAGTACTCGGGAGTGCGGCCTTCGAAAGCTTCTATAATAACGGTGCCGGTTTCCGCCTCGTATGCGCGGTCGATTTCCTCGGCGGTCATGAAGCGCGTGACGGGCACGGTGCCGTAGAAGTAGTCGGCATGAGTGGTGCCGTAGCAGGGCAGCTCGCGTCCTGCCTGAGCAAACGCGGTCGCGTAGGGCGAATGGGTATGCGTTACGCCGGAAATGTTCTTGAACGCGCGATACAGCGCCAGATGAGTGGGCGCATCGCTGGACGGACGCAGACCGTCACCTATGGGCTTGCCGGTTTCCAGATCGAGCACGACCATCTGGTCGGCGCGCATGGTCTCATACGGCACTCCGGAGGGCTTGATTACCACAATGCCCTTCTCGCGGTCGATACCGCTGACATTGCCCCAGGTGTAGATTATCATGTTGCGATGGAAAAGTTCCATGTTGGCTTCGAAAACCTGCTTTTTGAGCAGCTCCAGATCCATTTTAACCGCCTCCGATTCTATTGGTATACCGATTATACACCGCAATTGCAGTTCGTGCAAGGCTTTGCCTTAACACTACATCGTCAACCTCATCATTTACACTGATATTTACATTAGATTTTACTTGTATTTTTATGCACCTTATGCTACAATATCCGTATTATTCATTCAATTTCAGCCCGCCCAATGCATAGTGCGGTGCCGGATATTGTCAAAGGAGAATGCATATGAAGCTCGAATCATACTTTCCGCAAAAGCCGTTTGCGCAGAAGCATCTGCTGACTCTGCAGGATTGGACAACCGATGAGATCTATCAGGCGCTGTCCCTGGGACTTAGTCTCAAGTTCAAGCAGCGCAACGGCATACCTCACGAGCTGCTCAAAGGCAAAACTCTGGGCATGATATTCACCAAGTCCTCTACGCGCACCCGCGTATCCTTCGAGGTCGGTATACAGCAGCTGGGCGGCCGCGCACTGTTCCTAAGCAACAGGGATATACAGCTGGGTCGCGGTGAGCCGATTAGTGACACCGCAAAGGTACTCAGCCGCTTCCTGGACGGCATAATGATTCGCACATTTGCGCAGTCCGATGTAGAAGGTCTCGCCGAGCACGGCAGCATACCGATTATCAACGGTCTGACCGACCGCTTCCATCCCTGCCAGGTGCTAGCCGACCTGATGACCATATACGAGCATAAGGGCACTTTGGAAGGACTCAAGCTCGCGTTCATAGGCGACGGCGCCAACAACATGGGTCATTCGCTCATGCTGGGCTGCTCCAAGCTGGGCATTAACGTCGCTCTGGGCTCCCCCAAGGGCTATCATCCCGATCCCGAGGTTGAGGGCTGGGCGCGCGACAACGCAAAGAAGTTCGGCAGCGAAGTTCTGATAACCGAGGACTACATGGAAGCGGCAAAGGATGCCGACGCCATATACACCGATGTATGGTCTTCCATGGGCATGGAAGCCGAGGTCGAACAGCGCAAGCAGATATTCAAGGGCTGC
The DNA here is from genome assembly GCA_964439295.1 of uncultured Oscillospiraceae bacterium. GTDB lineage: Bacteria > Bacillota > Clostridia > Christensenellales > Aristaeellaceae > Fimadaptatus. The sequence continues at coordinate 3,413 of CAYTOU010000059.1, read as the reverse complement.
TGCGTGGACGATAAGTTGATGAGTGTCGCAAAACCCGACGCGATATTCCTGCACTGCCTGCCCGCGCACCGTGGCGAAGAGGTTGCCGCGTCCGTCATAGACGGTCCGCACAGCGTTGTATTTGACGAGGCCGAGAACCGCCTGCATGCACAGAAGGCTGTCATGGCTCTGCTGATGAAGTAATTGTGAGATATAAAAGTCCGGAAACGCGATTGTGAGTCGCGCTTCCGGACTTTTTCTTATATATCGGATGCGAGTTTAAACCCGTCATCGGTCTTTTCATATAGGTAAGCCGTGCTCGACCAGCTGTTTTCTTTTTCGAGCACGTCGTGCGAAAAGTAGTACTTACCGTCGCCCAGTGCGCATATGCCGGTTGAGCCGTATTCAAAGTCAATGCCGTATACGCCCGACGGATGCTCCTCCCCCACCTTGGCAAGCGTCAGAGTGAGTCCGCGCGCACCTACGCCGCGCAGTTCGCTTTCCTTAGGCGCTATATGACCGTCCAGTATGTACATGGGATGATTGGGGAACTGCGGCTTTTTGCCAACATAGACTGCCAGCAGCACATTGCCTGTCGTGGGATCGTACTCCATGTTCTGCACGCCGTATGTGGTATTGCCCGTATATGCATACAGCTTTTGATAGGGCTTATCCGGACCTATGTGATGCGGCGCGGACTGGTCAAGCGGCTGCGCATAGTGCCTTACTTCATCCGGGTCATAACACAGTATCACCTGATAGTCGTTGTCATTGCGCGCGGTATCGCCGTATACGCCGTATGCCACGAAAAGGTACTTCTTGCTGTCGCGCGGCGCGCCGTACAGCGGCGCAAATGTCATGCCGTCAATGCCGCTGCAGCCCAGATTGTGTTTGTTGCCGTCGGGCAATACAGCCTTGTAATCGTCCACTACTTCCTTTAAGTAGCAGGTCTGCATTATGCCGTCCGAGAACACGTCCATGCCTATGCGGTTCATGCGCTTGCCGTCAAAGCGCGCTATGTAGAACGCGTCTTCGTGCTCGCTGCGCGCGCCCATGCGCGCCTCTATGCCGCGACCTATCTCGTCGCTCTTGTATTCGAGCGAACCGTATACGCATTCATCCTCTTCACAGAAGGCTATGCAGCCCAGATGCGCAAGCAGTCCCACCGCACTGCCGATTACATTGCCGTATAGATCGGTCTTAACCAGCGCGGTCGTAAACGAAAAGTACATGTAGCCGCCGCGTTTGTCCACGGCGATGCCCTGACAATGTCCGTTAGGCCAGCAGCTCGAATATACCTTTTGCGGAAATACCGATGCCATTTGTGATTTACTTCCTCTCTGAACGGGCGACATATGGCAGTCGCTCGTCAATAAGACTCTTGTATGCGGGGCGAATAATCTTGTCCGCCGTTACCAGTTCTTCCAGACGATGAGCACTCCAGCCCGCTATGCGCGCCACGGCAAACAGCGGCGTATACAGCTCCTTGGGTATGCCCAACATATCGTACACGAATCCGCTATAGAAGTCAACATTGGGGCTTACTCCCTTGAATATGCGGCGGCGCGATGATATTAGGCGCGGCGCGATGTCTTCAACTGTTTCGTAGAGTTTTAGGTCGTCCGTGCGATGCTTTTCTTCGGCAAGCCTGCGCACATACTCCTTAAACACGCGCTCCCGGGGATCGGACAGAGAGTATACCGCATGCCCCATGCCGTATATAAGTCCCTTTTTGTCAAATGCCTGCTTGTCGAGTAGCTTGCTTAGGTACTCTTCCACCTGGGACGCGTCATTTGTGTCATTCACCGATGCGCGAAGATCGTCCATCATGTTCATGACCATAATGTTGGCTCCGCCGTGCTTTGCGCCCTTGAGTGAGCACATTGCGGCGGCGATTGCCGAATAGGTGTCAGATGCCGCCGATGTAACCACGCGCACGGTAAACGTGGAGTTGTTGCCACCGCCATGCTCCATGTGCAAAAGCATTGCGGTATCCAGCACCTTGGCTTCAAGCGGAGTGTAGTTCATGTCGGGTCTAAGCATACGCAGGAAGTTTTCGGCTATTGACAGATTGGGGTTAGGACGATGTATATACATGCTGTCGCCGCGCACATAGTAATTGTAGGCATGGTAGCCGTATACCGCCAGTAGCGGGAATACGCCTATAAGCTCGATGCACTGGCGCAGCACATTGCTTATTTCAAGCTCCCTGTTGTCGTCATAGGAAGACAGCGTGAGTAGCGCGCGCGTCATCGTGTTCATAACATCGGCGGAAGGCGCCTTCATTATTACATCGCGCGTAAAGTTGGAAGGCAGTTCCATGCTTGCGCTCAATGCACTTCTAAAAGAAATAAGCTCCTGCTCAGTGGGCAGATGCCCGAATAGCAATAGATATGCGCCCTCTTCAAACAAATCACATCTGTCGGGGCTTCCCGCGATTATGTCGCGTATGTCGTAGCCCCTGTAAAGCAATTGACCGTCGCAAGGCGTGCGTACGCCGTCATGCTCCTCAAATGCACGTATGCTCGATATGTGGGTAAGACCTGTTACCACGCCGTTTCCGTCTTCATCGCGTAGACCGCGCTTTACGCCGTAGCGTGCGTATGTTTCGCGTGATATGTCATCGTTCTCCATGCAATAATGTACGTTCGATTCTGCATATTGTTTGATTTGATCCCTGTTGCTCATGTGTTTTCCTCCTTCGCGGACATTGTCTGAATTTCTAAAATCAAGCCCGATTTCCCGTCTTTTCACCTCCGTAAAGCGGCATTTACCCGCAAGTAAATCAAAATTTCGGGGTATTATTTTCATTTTACCGATGCATAAGGTATTTGTCAACGCTTTTGAAGCAATGTTCGTTCTATTGCCATATGATGTGCGAGTTTGGACATGATTTGCATTGTTTGATGTGGGATTATGCATGTGGGGGTGGGGAGCCGTTAGCTGTTAGCTGTTAGCCGTTAGCTTGAGTTAGAATGCGAGGTTACGGAGACCTCTCAGTCACTGTGGTGACAGCTCTCCTTTCAGGAGAGCCATGGGGTAGGAACGGAGTTACGCTACTGTTTTGTTCATGCTTCACTGCAGTAGAAGCATGGGGTAAGAACGGGATTGAGCCGTAACCAAGCCCCTGCCTCCACTGAAAGGGGAGGTGCCCACCGCAGTGGGCGGAGAGGTCATACTCGTTGCGCGTACGCAAACAAGTTTTCGCGCCCCACTCTAATATATGGTGGGGCGTGAACAGTACTGCCGAGTCTATACTGAGCCGCTTAAGCGGGTTCGGCGGTGAACATCCGCGGGTGATAGGCTCTACACGAAACACATCCCATTCGCGGAGACCCGAAACTGCATAGATAACGATACTCGGTGAGAGTGACCGCATCGAAATAAAAAACGCCGCTGGCTCATGGCGAAACCAGCGACGAAAGAAGGCATAA
>CAYTOU010000058.1:0-11240 GCA_964439295.1 uncultured Oscillospiraceae bacterium | reverse complement strand
TATCCTATAAGACCCGCGGGCAGGTGCATTCTTTTCTGGACGATTATGATGAGCGGGGGTAGGACGGGGAGCTGTTAGCCGTTAGCGGTTAGCGGTTAGCTTTGAGTTAGTGTGCAAGTAGCTTTTCAGAACTAATATTCAATTGCCCGTTTCAAACTTTACGTACCTTATAGACGTAGTTATTAAGTTAGAATGCTAAGTCACTCTGCATTCTAACTAAAGCTAACCGCTAACGGCTAACGGCTGGCGCGTACGCGCCCCATTCTAACTCAAAACTAGTCACTCGCCTACTATCCACTAGTCACTCCGTCCCCCGCATTCTAACTAAAGCTAACGGCTAACGGCTAACAGCTAACCGCTACCATCGCTTAAAGCTTCATTTCAGCTTCAAAGCGTATAATGTTCATTGATAGACGGGGCTTTGCGGCTCTTTATGGGGTGAACCTTTTTTATGAGAATACTTGTGGTCGAGGACGAGCGCCGCTTAAGCGATGCGCTGGTACAGATATTGACCGAGGCCAAGTATCAGGCCGAGGCGGTTTACGACGGGGACGACGGCTTAAGCTATGCTTTAAGCGGGCAATACGATGTGATCGTGCTGGACGTAATGCTGCCCGGCATGGACGGGTTTGAGGTCGTGCGACAGCTAAGGCGCGAGCATTCATCGGTGCCCGTGCTGATGCTGACCGCGAAGAGCGAGCTTACCGACAAGGTACACGGTCTGGACATGGGCGCGGACGACTACATGACCAAGCCGTTTGCGCCCGAAGAGCTGCTGGCGCGCGTGCGTGCGCTGAGTCGGCGGCAGGGCGATGTCGCGCTGGAGCGCATGACATTCGGCGATGCCGAGCTCAACCTGAACACATGCGATCTGACATGCGGCATGCGATCGGTACATTTGGGGTACAAAGAGTTTGAACTGATGCGCATACTGATGGCGAACCCGCGCTCAATAGTGTCCAAGGAGGACCTGATTGTCAAGGTCTGGGGCGCGGACAGCGATGCCGTGGACAACAATGTCGAGGCGTACATATCCTTTTTGCGCAAGAAGCTGAGTTTTGTGGGCGCGCACGTGACCATAACCGCGCGGCGCAAGGTGGGCTATCGTCTGGAGGAAAGCGATGCTTAAGAAGCTCAAGCGCAAGTTTCTGATAGTGACGATGGGGCTTATATCGCTGGTTTTGATCGTGGTATTTGCGTCGCTATTGATAAGTACATACACTCAGCAGATAAACATGGTCAATACATCGCTCAATCAGGCATTGGGCGAAGGCTTTGGCATGGAGACGCCCAAGGAGCGATTCGGGCGTCAGGATGCACCGGTGGAAACGTTCATGACCGCCATATCGATATTGGCGGATGAGGACGGCAACATACTCATATCCAACGCGGACACGGTCGACATAAGCGATGATGTATTGTCAAGCGCGATAAGCGCGGCGATCTCGTCGGGCAGTGACAGCGGGCATTTAAGCGATCTGGGGCTGTACTTTGCGCGCACGCAGACTTCCCCATCGCTTTTGTCCGCGCAGGGCGATCAGGCCGAGCGCGACATGCAGCCCGACACGCCGCGCGACAACCGTTCTCTCACCGACATACCCGACACAATACCCGACATTGACGAACTGCAGAGCACGCTATCCGGCTATGAGCAGGACGCGGTGCTGTATAAGCTGGCGTTCGTGAGCGATTCCAACATGCGCGGCTCTATGAGCAGTCTTACAATAATGTCGCTGATGGTGGGCGCGGCGGCGCTGGGGCTGCTGTTTTTGATATCGCTATTTCTGGCCAACTGGGCGCTCAAGCCGGTCGAGCGCGTATGGAATCAGCAAAAGCAGTTTATATCGGACGCCTCGCACGAGCTAAAGACGCCGCTGACCGTAATACTGGCCAACATATCGATACTGTCCAAGCATACTACCGAAACGGTCGCCTCACAGAGCAAGTGGATAAGCAGCACATCCGACGAGGCGCAGCGCATGAAGGGGCTTGTCGATGACCTATTGACACTGGCGCGCCTGGATGAAGTGGGTCAGACCGCACCCAAGCTGCAGATGTGCGATGTGGATCTGAGCGATGTGGTCATGGGCGAGCTATTGACGTTCGAGCCGGTGGCATTCGAGCGCGGCGTGGAGCTGAAAAGCGAAATCGCGCCCGACGTAAAGGTGCACGGCGATGCGGACAAACTGCGCCAGCTGACCGCGATACTGCTGGACAACGCGTGCAAGTACGCGGGCTGCGGCGGCGATGTGTGCGCCGAGCTGAAGGTGCATGAAGGGCGCGCGCATCTCAATGTAACCAATTCGGGCGACATAATACCGCCCGAGCAGTTGTCGCACGTATTCGAGCGCTTCTACCGCACCGACAAGGCGCGCACGGGCGCAAAGTCGGGCTTCGGTCTGGGGCTGGCGATAGCGGCGGGCATAGTGCGCCTGCACGGCGGCGAAATAAGCGCGCAGAGCGACGCGCAGCACGGAACGGTGTTCAGCGCGGTTTTACCGATTAAGTGATAAAAACAAGGGCGGGTGTAAAGCTGATATGCTATGCACCCGCCCTTGCTTTTTACTTTTTCAGCTTATACGAAATCGATATGTCGCTCGCCTCAACTGCGCCGTTTATCGCATACAGGCTTATGCCCGTGCCCGCCTGATTATACATGCGTGTGCAAAGAGCCACGCCGTCAAAGTAAATGACGGCTATGTCGTCATCGACTATCATATTGAGCGTGTATTCCTTATTCGGCTCTATATGCACCGGACGCTCTAGACCTTTGTTGTTCACGCCGGAGGGTATGTACGGCACGCGATCGAACTCCATGCGCCCTTCTGCAGTCGAGAAGCGGAAATCGTACGCCGCGCCTGTCTCAAAGTCCTCGAATATGCGTATGCCAAAGTAGCGCGTACCGGCATCGAATCGCACCTTTGCCCTGATAAGGCAGAACTTATCGCGTATGTCGCCTATCGGAACTTCCTTTGCGCCGTCCGCGCACTCGCATCTCACGCGCTTATGCACAATACCGGGCGCGTCAAACGCGTCTAATATGCTGTCCGGAATCCTGCAGCCCAGAGTGCCATCCGCGCGGGCAAATATCTCATGCGGCACAAACGTGCCGCCCCATGTCCATTCGGCGCTGTCCCGCCAGGTGTCGCGCGTGTTGACCCAGCCGAACAGTATGCGGCGCTTGCCGTCAAACGCGGTGCGTCCGGCATAGTAACAGCGTCCGTCAAATGCGTCATCGGCGGGCGCAAGCCACGGGCCGTGCATGCTGTCGCTCATGCGGTAGACTATCTTGTTCTTTTCGCTGTACTCGCTTATCAGGTGATACCACTTGCCGCCCATTCGGAACAGGTCAGGCATCTCATGCATGCCGTATTGATTGGGCGCCCAGAAGTCGCCTTGAAACTTCCAGTTTTTCAAATCCTTTGACGTAAACCAGACCGTGCAGCCCGCATCGGTGCGGCGCGTCTTTTTGCGCGTGCCCAGTATCATCATGTACTCGCCGCGCTCCTCATCCCATATTACAAACGGGTCGCGCCAGTCGGACGGCTCGTATCCGCTCTGCGGCTCGACGAGCTTTTCGTCGTTCTTCTTCCAATGATATAGATCATCGCTGACCGCCTTCATAAGCACCTGCGGATTCATGCCCCTATGTTCAAACGTGCGGTTAAAGCCGGTATACATGGCGTGATACTGACCCTGCGCCTCGAATACTGAGCCGGCGTATATGAACTGATCCTGATCGTCATCGGTGCCGTGTACAATTGCATCGCCGCAGTCGGTGTAGTGTACAAAGTCTTCCGTAGTGCTTAGCGACCAGCCGAACGGTTCACCGAAGGGTCCCGGGCGCCGCGTGTCGCGCTGATGATACAGATAGAACTTGCCATCCTTGCCAAACGGCATGCAATCGCCGAACCATGTGCCCGGCAACTGATAATACAGCTTATACATTTTCGAGTTTTCCTCCCCCACCGTATGCTTTTGTCAAGTGTAATTAAGCGCAATCCTATGCGCTATGTCGTATATCGCTTTAGCCTCATCCGGCGTTATGCCGCCGCCGTCCATGCCCCATGTGTGCGACTCGGGTACGCCCAAGCCCGCGGGCGATTCGCCGAATATCATGAAGAACAGCACGCTCGCCGATATTAAGTTGCCTAAATTATTCTGATGCCCGCAGTCGCCGCACTCCACGCCCTCCGGCAAATACGGATTTATGCCCGCATCGTACGCCGCGCAGTAGGCACGCCCCACGGGTGCCACGCGCACGCCGCCGCCCAGCACGTTCGCCATGTACATATAGTACGCCTCAGTTTTCTCCATCATTTCGCGCCGCGAAAGCGCGAGAGTGTACTTTTTGCCGTCGCGCTCGAACGTGTCGCCCACGCTTGCGTCGTGCCACGGCTTTACGCTCATGTCGCGAAAGAAACCGTAGCGGTAGGGATGTGTCGCCCAGAGTATGGTTTTCGCGCCCTTCTTTGCCGCCTTATCGGTAAGTATGCGCGCGCCCGAAAGCATGTTTTCGCGCTGAGTATAATCGTCCGCGCCGCTCGCGGTCGATATGGCCTCGTCGCTGTTGCCGGCGACTATGTAGAAGTCGTAGTACTCGTTTACCGAAAGCATGGCATCGGTCTGCGCGGCGCGATTTTCACATCCCGGAATCAGTCCCGCGTGATGGCCTAGCCCCGTACCGCCCCAATAGCTGTACGCAAGCTGCATATTGTATCCCGCGCGGCGCGCCAGTTGGCATAGGTATTCATAGCTGCTATCCCATAGACCGGTAAAGCTGTGCCCGCTTATCGCAACGCGCGGTCCGCGTATCGGGCATTTCAGCTCCACACATACGCCCTCCAGCGGTTTACGCGCGCGTATTACGGCGTAGCGTTCTTTTTCGTAATACGGCCACACGAGCGCGTGATGCGGCGTGCCGGTGTATACGCCCGTGCTTTGGTTAAAGAGTGCCGGATCGGTGCGCTGTGCCCTGCCCTCGTAGTATGCCGCGCGCACGAACGGCGCGTATTCCTTTGTCCGTTGACCCAAGTGATACTCGCCGCCCGCGTCTATGCTGCCAATGCGCTCGCGCCTAATGCCGTAGCGCGTGCGCACTTCTAAGTCCAGATCGGTCACCTTGAATACATTTGCGTTTTTGACTATTACATCGTATTTGCCCGAGTCGAGTTGCCTTATATAAACGCGCAGGTTGTAGTCTGCATCCCAAGGCATGTTTGCCTCCTATTCTACGTTTTCCTGCGAAAGGGCGGACAGCATGTCCTCCATGCTGCGCAGTATGTGTTCGCGCATGAGTCGGCGCGCCGCGTCTTCGTCGCCCTTAAAGAGCGCATCGGCTATGCCCTCATGCTCCTTAAACGACTTAAGCGCATAGCTTTCCATGGTCTCCATGGCATGCATGGACAGTCCGTTCCACATGACCGCCAGCATGTTCTTGAGCCTGTCGTTGCCCGCCGCCGTCCATATCGCCAGATGAAACGCCTGATTGAGATTGCCGTATTCCTCAAACTCGCCGCGCTCTATCGTGTCGCGCGACTCATTCAGCACGGTACTGACCTCGTCAAGAGCCGCGCCGTGCATGGATGCCAGAGCCGCTGCCTCGCTTTCCAGCGCGGCACGTATGCGGTAATGATCGCGCAGGTTCTTTTCGGTCATGCCCAGTACGACCACGCGCTTATTGGGCAGTATGCGTATGAGCCCCTCGTTTTCCAGTATCAGAAAGGCCTCGCGCACCGGAGTACGCGACACGCCCAATAGACCCGCTATCGCCTCCAGCGTGATCTGCTCATCCTGCTTGAGCTCGCCTGCCAATATCGCCTTGCGTATGGCCGATGCCACGCGATCGCGCGCGGACAGCAAATGCAGCGGCTGTAGATTCATATATTATCCCCCTATCTGATAAACCGCACCTTCTGACATATGCGGTCCAGTTGTTCCTCTTTGATTCGATTAAACTCGACCTTGTTTTCCTCGAACAGATTGCGCCCGTGTGCGTCTATCGACACCACAAGCGGTCCGAACTCGTGTATGCGGCATAGCCAGAGCGTTTCCGGCATGCCCAGATCCATCCACTCGGCGCGCTCGATCTCTTCGACCTCGGTCGCCGCGACGACCGCGCAGCCTGCCGGGAAGACGCAGTGTATCGCGCCATATTCGCGGCAGGCATCCATCGTATCCTTGCCCATGCCGCCCTTACCCACTATTACGCGCACGCCGGTTTGACGCACGAATTCCTTTTCGAACTTTTCCATGCGCATGCTTGTCGTGGGACCCACCGATACTATTTCGTATCCGCCATCACCTTTTTTGCGCACAATTGGTCCGGCGTGCAGTATCGCGCCGCCGCGCACATCGACGGGCAGCTCGCGCCCGTATTCGACCAGGCGGCGGTGCGCCACATCGCGGCAGGTAACTATATGCCCGCTCAGATAGATCACATCGCCCACGTGAATATCCATTATATCCTCGCGCGTAAGCGGAGTAGTCAGCACCTTTTTCATTGTATTATAGCCCCCTTATGTGAAGGTATGGCGTAGTTTAAGTCGCTGTCAAACTCAATGGTGCCCCTGCGGTGCGACCAGCAGCCCGTGGACACCGCAACGCCTATCGTGGACGGATGGCGCGCCGCGTTTTCGATATGCACGCCCATGACAGAGCTTGTGCCTTTTAAGCCCTGCGGTCCCAGACCTATGGCGTTTATGCCGCGCTCCAACTCCTCTTCCAGCATGGCGGCGCGCGGGTTGGGGTTATGCGTGCCCAGCGGGCGCATGAGCGCGAGCTTGGATAGCATTGCCGCGGTCTCTACGCTCGTGGCAATGCCCACGCCCACCAATAGCGGCGGGCATGCGTTTATGCCGTAGCTGGTCATTACGTCCAGCACGAACTCGGTCACACCCTCGTAGCCCGCGCCCGGCATAAGCACCATCGCGCGCCCGGGCAGCGTGCAGCCGCCGCCCGCCATGTATACGTCCAGGTGCAATTTGTCGCTATGCGGCACTATCTGCCAATTGATGCACGGCACGCGTAGACCCACATTGCAGCCCGTGTTGACTTCGTCAAACGTTTCAACCGCGTTGTGCCTAAGCGGCGCCTGCTTTGTCGCGCGGCGCACCGACTCGATGAATATGTCCTCCAGTTCGTCTATCAACGGAAAAGACGTGCCCACGCGCGCGAAGAACTGTATAACGCCCGTGTCCTGACAGCTCGGGCGATTGAGCTCACGTGCCAGACGCTGATTGCGCAGCATCGTGTCGTATATGAGCTGTGCGCGCGGTTGCGTCTCCTGCGCCGCCAGCTCGTTTAGCTTCTCCCTTATGTCATCGGGCAAAACCTTACCCATATAGTCGATGAAGCCCGAAAGCACCCGCGTCATGTTTTCGGCATTAACATTGCTTTGCACCTATGCCACCCCCCATTGCGCTATTGATTTGCATACGGTATATTGTATACAAATTTACAGGCGCATTATATCACGCCTGCCCCGCCAATGCAAGCGCAAACCATATGTCGCGCAAAATTTTTCATTTAAAATAAAAAAAGCCCCCGACCCTTTCGGATCGGAGGTGCCGGTAAAGTCCATCAATAGTTCTTGACCCGCGGCATGAAGTACGCGCGCGGATGTGCGCATACCGGGCAGGTTTCGGGCGCGCTTTCGCCCTCGTATATGAAGCCGCAGTTGGAGCATACCCACACGGTGCTTTCGCCCTTATCAAACATAGTGCCCGCCTTGAGCGAATCAAGCAGCGCGCGATAGCGCTCCTCATGCTCCTTTTCGATATTGCCCACCGCCTCGAACAGCGCGGCGATGCGGTCAAAGCCCTCTTCGCGCGCGACCGCGGCAAACTGCGCGTACATGTCGGTCCACTCGTAGTTTTCGCCCAGCGCGGCCTCCAGCAGGTTTTCCTCGGTGTCCGGCATGCCGTCATGCAGCAGCTTAAACCATATCTTGGCATGCTCCTTTTCGTTGCCGGCGGTCTCCTCGAATATGTCGGCTATAAGGTTATAGCCTTCCTTGCGCGCCTTGGAGGCATAGAATGTGTACTTGTTGCGCGCCTGACTCTCGCCGGAGAATGCGGCGAGCAGATTCTGTTCAGTACGTGAACCCTTAAGATCCATATTGAATCCTCCTCATGCGGTTATTGTCATTGACAGATTATATATAAACCGCATGGGACGGGTTTAAACAGCGTTCTTTTTGAAAATCGGAATTTTGTCGAATAGCTTATCGCTGAGCGGCATAACCGGCAGCGCCAGCAGAGCCATGCCGATAAGTATCATGCACTGATTCAGAGTCAGCCTGACCAGCTTATAGAATGTCGGCAGGCAGCATATGCATATCGCAAAGCCCAATGTGCACGTGCATATCAGGGCAATGCGCAGCGGATTAAACGGGCGGCACACGCGCAGCAGCGATATAAGTCCCACCCACACGGTAAACAGTATCGCCATTGTGCTCGTCACATGCATATCGTACTTAAGCGGATGCGACATAATCATGCATGCCACGACGCCCACGATGATAGTAAACGCCGCCGGCAGTGCGCGCCGGAGCACGCCCAGCAGGAAGTCGCCCTTGACGCGCTCGGTATTGGGTTCGAGCGCCAGCACGAATGACGGAAAGCCTATCGCCAGCGATGAGAACATAGTCAGCTGTATGGGCTGGAACGGATACGCCGACGGCATTATGAGCAGCAGCACGGCCAGCACGGACGAAAATATCGTCTTGGTCAAAAACAGCGACGCCGAGCAGGATATGTTGTTTATGACGCGCCGCCCCTCCGCGACGACCGCGGGCAGGGATGCGAAGTTGGAATCCATTAGCACTATGCTTGCGACCTGACGCGCGGCATCGCTGCCCGACGCCATCGCGATTGAGCAGTCCGCGTCCTTTAGCGCGAGCACATCGTTTACGCCGTCGCCGGTCATGGCGACCGTGTGCCCGGCGCGCTTGAGCGCATTGACCAATATGCGCTTTTGTTGCGGCGTGACGCGCCCGAACACGGTATAGCGCGTCGCGGCGGCGGCGACTTCCTCATCGGTCGAAAGAGTCGACATATCTATTAGGCTGTCCGCGCCCTTGAGCCCGGCACGCGCCGCTACGCGCGCAACTGTCGTGGGATTATCGCCCGATATGACCTTTATGTCGACGCCCTGACGCGCAAAGTACTCCAGCGCCGCCGGTGCCTCCTGCCGCACGGTATCGCCTATCACTATAAGCGCGCAAATCTTGAGTTGCCCTTCGGGGAGCGACTTATCGCCTATAGGCGCGTCCGACTGCGCCAGCACCAGCACGCGCATGCCCTGCGTGGCGTACTCTTCGACACTTGCGCGCACGCGCGAATAGTCATTGCCCAATACGAATTCGGGCGCGCCCACTATTATGCTGCCCTGCCCTTCAAACACGGCGCCGCTCCACTTGCGCGCGGATGAAAAGGGCTCTGTGCGTATGAGGCGCCAATTCGACTTAAGCGTATATCGCGCACTCAGCGCGCGGTTTGTCGGGTTATCGTCGGTCATGTATATCGTAAAGGCGTTGAGCGCGTCATCTATAAATGCGCTATCCGAATCGATGGGGATAACATCGCTCAGCTGCATTTCGCCGGTGGTTATCGTGCCGGTCTTATCCAGGCACAGCGTATCCACGCGCGCCAATGTTTCGATGCAGTAGAGCTGTTGCGCCAAAGTCTGCCGCTTTGCCAGGCGCACAACGCCCACCGCAAGCGCCACGCTTGTCAAAAGTATAAGCCCCTCGGGTATCATGCCTATCATAGCGGCGACCGTCTTGACGACCGAGTCGGACAGTGTCATATCCATATAGAAGTACTGCTTACAAAACAGCGCACTGCCAATGGGCACGATGGCAATGCCTATCGCCCTTATAATGCGGTTTAGCGATTTCATAAGCTCGGAGTTGGGCTTTTTAAACGCCTTTGCATCGCCGGCAATGCGCGCGGCATAGCTCTGATCGCCCACGCCGGTCACGCGCGCGCGGCATTCGCCCGACACGACAAAGCTGCCCGACATCAGTTTATCGCCCGCGCGCTTTACAAGCGCATCGCTTTCGCCTGTTAAGAGCGATTCGTTTACCTCGATTTCGCCCTGCGCGACCTCGCAGTCGGCGCTTATCTGCATGCCGCTACGCCATATCGCCACATCGTCAAGCACTATGTCCTTTACGGCTATCACACATTCGGCGCCATCGCGCACGACGCATGCCGTGGGCGCGGAGACCACTTGCAACTTTTCTATAGTGCGTTTAGCGCGAATCTCCTGATATGTACCTATTATGATATTGCACACGATTACGCCGATGAACAGCGCGTTGGTATACGACCCGACCGCAATGACGCATGCCGCCAGGGCGAAGTTCATAAGGTTAAACAGCGTCAGAATGTTATCGCGCAATATGCGCCCGTACGACTTGCCCTGAGTTGCCTTGACCTCGTTATTGAGTCCCGCATGCGCACGCTCATCGACCTGCGCCTGTGTAAGACCCCTATCCAATTCCGGCGAAAGGCGGCGCACGTTTTCACTCTGCGCGCCGCCGTGAATATGCTTTTTCATCATCAAATACCTCTCTTGTAGGCTATAATGTATGATAACACTCCCGAAAGCAACATACAAGCGGCGCGGCATGCTTTCTAACACAACTCTTATATTGCAAATATGTGCGTCCACGTATATAATTGACTGAGGTCAGTAATTGGGCGGAGGCATATGAATATGAATATAACCGTATATATGGCGGCGAGCATGGGAACCGATCCGGCATTCGAGCGCGCGGCGCGCGAGCTGGGCACATGGATAGGTCAAAGTGGCAACACACTGGTATTCGGCGGTTCAAAGACAGGTCTAATGGGCGCGGTGGCGCAGAGTGCGCTTGAAAACGGCGCGTACGCAATCGGCATTGAGGCGCAGGAGTTTTATGATAAGGGTTTGCACTACGAGGGGCTGAGCGAGCTTATAGTACTGCCCGACATATTCCAGCGCCGCCGCCGCATGGTGGAGCTGGGCGATGCCTTTATAGCGCTGCCGGGCGGCACGGGCACTTTGGAAGAGATAGCCGAAATCATGTCGAGCGTATCGCTAAAGCACATGGATGAGCCGTGCATACTGCTCAACATAAACGGCTATTACGAAGGACTGCGCACGCTGCTCAACACCATGGTTGAAAAGGGACTATGCACGCATGAGCGGCTAAAGGATATTTTCTTTGTGGACAGCGTGGATGAGGCGGT
>CAYTOU010000057.1:6718-11271 GCA_964439295.1 uncultured Oscillospiraceae bacterium | reverse complement strand
ACGGCATGACGCATACGCTTACGCTGTGCGTAAATGTTGCCGATCCTCAAGACGGGCTCAAGTCCCCCATACGCGTGCACATAGTGCCGCACCGCGTGAACCTGGGCGACTGGTACCGCGAAGGATTAATCGCGTATTCGGGCAAGGCGCGGTATGAAACCACGTTCATGCTGAATAAGACAAACGGCAAGCGCTACTTCCTGCACATGGGCGATGTCAGATTCGCCGCCCAGGTGTATGTGAATGGTGAAAATGCCGGCGTGCGCATATGGGAGCCGTATGTCGTTGAGGTTACCGACCTTATGCATGAGGGCGAGAACCGCTTTACGATATTCGTATCCAACTCCGCCGCGTGCGAGCGGCGCCACATGCTGGTCGATGAAGGTCAGGCGCTGGGCTGGAACCGCTACTGGAATGCCGACAACATTGACAGAGAGCCCAAGAATCTCGTATCCGGCTTAATCGGCGACGTACGTCTATACGAAGTGTAACTTATAAAAAAACAACATCCGCAATCTGCTATCCGGCAGGTTGCGGATGTTTTGTTTACAGCGGCATCTTTTGACCGTTTAGGAAGTGCTCGCCGCGATGCTCGATAAGCGCGCTGCGGTATTCGCGCGGCGTGACATTGGTCAGGCGCTTAAACTGGGTGACAAAGCTGGAGTAGTTGGAAAAGCCCACGCCCAGCGCGATCTGCTCGATTGAGTCACTCGACTGTGCCAGCAGCTTTTTCGCCTCGCCTATGCGCACCTTTATCAGGTACTGATGCGGCGATTCGCCGGTCACCTGACGGAAGCGGCGTATGAAGTAGTATTTGGACAGGTAGCACAGCTCGCTGAGCTTATCTATCGATATTTCTGAGTTGTAGTTTTCGTGCACGTACTTTACCGCCGGGTTTAGCGAGTCGGCGATGCTGTTCGAGGGCAGGTCGGGTCGCTCGCGCGCCTCCATAAGCGCGTTGAGCATGGACGCAATGAGCGTAAGCGTCTGCGAGCAGGAAAGTATATCGTTGCGCAGTTGCTGACCCAGTATTATGTCGAACGCATGCTTGAACACCGATGAATCGGCGTTTTGCATTACGTGCAGTGTGTCAAGCAGGTACGGCTCGTACAGTTTTACGCCGCTGCCGTTAAAGTGAATGAAGTCGTATACCCACGGCTCGCTGGACGTGGTGCGGTAGTCGTGCAGCTTCATGCAGTCTATCACGACCACGCTGTCCTTGCCCATGGGCATTGTAATGCCGTTTACCGTAATAGTCGCCGTGCCCTCGCGCGTAAATATCAGCTGATAGTCGGGGCGTTCGGAGCGCGTGGTAAAGAAGGGCGGCTGCGCGACGACGTGACCGGTCGAAATAATGCGCAGCGGCAATTGCATTGTCAGCGCGTTTTGGTTGACGTAATAGCCATTGCAGCACCTATCGCAGTTTTCACTTTTAAGGAGCATACACACGCCTCCCGTTCATCAGAGCAATTTTCCATAGTTTTTAGGCAATCGGCTTCATTGAATTGTCCGTATAAATATATTATACTGTTTGCAACTGATTAAATCAATTACTTTTTTTAATTCAATTAGACGGTAATCCGTCCGAAAGGAGAGTGTACAGTGTCTGATATGTTAAAGCATAGCGCAAAGAAGCGCAGTTTACCTGCGAGCATTGCGCATGAGTTTCGTAAAAACTGGGGACTGTATCTGCTCGTATCAATACCGCTGCTATATCTGATACTCTTCAAGTACTGGCCGATGTACGGCGTGCAGATTGCCTTCCGCAATTACTCGCCGGCACGCTCCATAGAGAACAGCCCGTGGGTAGGTTGGAAGTACTTTGAAAAGTTCATGACCAACTATAAGTTCCGCAGCATACTGCTTAATACCATCCTGATAAGCCTGTATTCTCTTGCGACATTCCCGCTGCCCATAGTGCTTGCGATACTGCTCAACTATGTAAAGCGCGAGCGCTTCAAGAAGACGGTTCAGATGGTATCCTACATGCCGCACTTCATATCCACCGTGGTTATGGTCGGCATAATACTGCAGTTCCTGGATGCGCGCAGTGGTCTGCTCAACATGATAACCGCCCTGTTCGGTCAGGAGGCAGTCAACTTTATCGCAAAGCCCGAATACTTCCGCGCGATATACGTATTGAGCGGCGTATGGCAGTCCTTGGGATACAATTCGATAATATACATCGCCGCGCTATCCGGCGTATCGCCCGAGCTGCACGAGGCGGCAATAGTCGACGGTGCCAATATTCTTAAGCGCATATGGCATATCGACCTGCCCGGCATAATGCCCACGATATCGATACTGCTGATAATGCAGTGCGGTAGCATACTGTCGGTTGGCTACGAAAAGATATACCTGCTGCAGAACAACCTGAACCTGAGCGTATCCGAGATAATATCGACATACGTATACAAGCAGGGCATTGCGGCCAGCATGCCGCAGTACTCCTACGCGACGGCAATAGGTCTTTTCGTATCGGTCGTAAATGTCATAATGCTGATTATCGTAAACTCGCTGTCCAACAAGCTCAGCGGCAGTTCGCTGTTCTAAGCGGAGGTGCAATATATGAATAAGAAAACTCACGGCAAAGCCATCCGCTATACGACGAGCGACAAAGTATTCCTTACCATTACGTACACCGTGCTGGCATGCTTCCTGATAATAATCGCGTACCCGCTGCTTTTCGTAATATCGGCATCGTTCTCGGCGGGCGCCACGACAATGACGCTGTCGCTAATACCCAAGCGCTTCTCGCTTGCCGGATATCAGGCGGTGTTCCAATATCAGGACATATGGACCGGCTACGGCAACTCGCTGATATACATGGTGCTGGGCACTGTGATTTCACTGGCGCTGACCGTGCTGATGGCATACCCGCTGTCGCGTCCCGACTTTAAGGCGGGCGGGTTCATAATGGTACTGTGCATGATCACGATGTACTTCTCCGGCGGACTGATTCCGACATACCTTGTCGTGCGTCAGCTAAAGCTAGTCAACACCCGTTGGGCGGTAATACTGCCGGGCGCGATGAGCGTGTACAACATGATAGTCACGCGCACGTACTTTAAGACGTCCATACCCGGCGAGCTGTTTGAATCGGGTCAGCTGGACGGTTGCGGCAATATCCGCTACCTAATTTCGATTGTACTCCCCCTGTCCGGTCCCATACTGGCGGTTATTGGTCTATTCTACGCCGTCGGTTACTGGAACGCTTACTTCGATGCGATGATTTACCTGTCCGGTAAGCGCGAGTTGTATCCGCTGTCGCTGATACTGCGCGAGATACTGGTGCTCAATAACGCCGATATAGACATGCTGGATATAGATACCTTAATGGCAATGGAAGAGCGCCGCAACGTAATGAAATACGCGGTAATAGTCGTATCCAGCCTACCCGTCATGATACTGTATCCCTTTGTACAGCGCTACTTTGTCAAGGGCGTAATGATAGGCGCTGTAAAGGGTTAAGTATATCAGATAAGGCTAAAAGCCTTACGATAAATAAAAGGAGGGAAACTCATGGCTAAAAAGTTTGCTCTGCTGCTGGTTCTCGCGATGCTGTTCACTCAGTCCGCACTGGCAGTGACCGTGTCCGAAGAGAATACACTTCCTCTTTGCGACGAGACCGTGACGCTGACCATCTGGGATTACAAGAATGACCAGCGCGACTATGACAACGATGTCATGACCCAGTGGGTTAAGGAGAACATGAACATCGATATCGAGTGGCAGTATCACTCCTCTTCCGAGGATGCCAGCACCTATCTGAACCTGATGGTCGCCAACGGCGAATATCCGGACATTCTGATGGGCACCTGGTTCAACCCCACTCAGGTTTCCATGTGCGTTGAGGCCGGCGGCGTTATCGCGCTGAACGACCTGATCGAGACCCAGGGCTACAACTACCGCAAGGCTCTGGAAGAGAACCCGGATTACGAGAAGATGCTGACCGCCAACGACGGCAACATCTACACCTTCATGTACACCGACTCCGGCGTGCATAAGGCATCCGAGTACAAGATGTGGTATCGTCCGGACTGGCTGGAGACGCTGGGTCTGGAAGTTCCCACCACCACCGAAGAGTTCAAGGATTACCTGATCGCCATCCGTGACAACGATGTCAACGGCAACGGCGACACCACCGATGAGATCCCGCTGGCCGGCTTCTACAATGGCCGCAAGTCCGATCCCATCTGCTTCCTGATGAACCCCTTCGAGCTGTACACCGATAACTACTACTACATCACCGATGACAACGATCTGTACTTCAGCGCTGTAACCGATGGCTGGCGCGAAGGCCTCAAGTACATCGCTGATTTGTATTCCGAAGGCCTTATCGACGAGGCTACCTATGTTCAGGATCAGACTCAGTTCCAGTCCCTGCTGAACAAGGAAGACTCCGAGGCCATCATCGGCACCTTCTCCTACTGGTATCAGGGCGCTCTGATCGACACCGAGGTCTTGGATTGGACCACCTACGAGCCTCTGGCTCCGCTGGAAGGCCCCACCGGACTTAGGCAGACCGCTGCCCGCATCGGCGGTAACTTCAA
>CAYTOU010000057.1:1204-6618 GCA_964439295.1 uncultured Oscillospiraceae bacterium | reverse complement strand
CGCTACGCCACCACTATGAGCGAAGACACCATCCTGACCGACAATACCTACATCCTGGTACATGCCGCTCAGGTTTACGAGCCCTACTACGTCAACCATCACACCCCGGATGTCATCTGGTGTGACGATGAGGACGTAACTCTGGCCGTAAGCGACTACGCCACCATGATCAACGATTACATCAAGACCTCCGACACCGAGTTCATCATGGGCACCAAGGACATCAATGATGACGCTCAGTGGCAGGCTTACCTGGACGAGCTGGATGCTATGGGTCTGCAGGACTACATCGAGCAGCTCACCATCTACTACGGTCTGAACTAATCGCAAAGCCAATTCGAGACCGGCTGAAAAGCCGGTCTCTCTTTTTGCCCGAATGCAAATGCCCCGCGACTTTTTTAAAGCCGCGGGGCATTTGTATTGATCTACGACTTAGCCTACGACAGCCGCGCCGTCCTTAGTGCTGACCGCGCCGGTCTGCGCATTCAGTACCAGCGGATCGGCGTGCGAAAGGATCTGTGCCGCTTCCTGCGCGTCGTATTCGTAGACGATATCGCTGCCATTGACCGACAGAGCCAGCACCATGCCCTCGTCAAGCGTTACGGACGCACCGGACTTTAGCGCGGCGATCTCGGCATCGGTATAAGGCTTGACAGTGATGGGGTTGATAGACGCGGTGGTTATGGTGGACGCAGCCATGTATACGCTGCCTATGCCGTAGTCGGCGCTGTTCAGGGCGATGGTCGGGTATGCGATGTTGTTGGTGGTGACGGTATTCAAACGCTTCATATTGTAAGCACTCCTTTTTGTTCGAGAGACTTTGTATCTCTCACTTCGGTGCTTATTATACAGGCATTTTTCATGCGTGTGAAGTACGCACTATTTTGTGCGGTAGTTACCACGCGGTAACCCGCACGGCGGGTATTTGCCGCCCGTGTACTCCCCTCACCTATAATTTTCGTTTCTTTCGCATATGAATTTGTGCAGCGTCCCGGTGTACTCATCAAGGCTGACCATCATCGCCAAATGCCCGCCCTTTAGGTCCCATACGACGGTCGGATATACGGCGCATTTGTCATTAGGCTTATCCGTGTAGTATCGGTACTTACAGCTTTGCCTTTTCAAGCATGGCTTTAAGCGTGCCGTCCAGCACTTCCTCAACTTTATCCGGGAACACGTCCAGTCCCTGCGCGCAGAAGAAGTGTATGTCGGGTATGCACAGCATGCCGCCCAGCTCGCGCACAAAGCCCTCCAGCGCGCTATGCTCGGGCAGGAAGCCGCCGGCAGTCGCAATGTATACAAGGCTGTCCGCACGACAGAGCTTGCGTGGACGCCCATCCTCGCCGTATGCGAGCGTTATGCCGGACACGCATATGTTTTCGATATACACCTTCAGCTTGGACGGCATAAGGCAATCCCAATACGGTGCCGCCATGACTATGCGGTCGGCGGATGCAAACTCGTGCGCTAAGGCATACTTGCCGCTCAGATCGCCCGAAAGACAATCCGCATCGCGCGCCGCAAGGGTTTGACTGTCAAGCGGCGCTATGTCCAGATCGCTTATGCGCACGGTAAGTATATCGTATTTGCCGCGCAAGCTTTTGAGATACTCATCCGCGAGCGCGCGCGTGCGCGACTCGGCGCGCACGCAGCCGTCAATGAACAGAAGCTTTTTCATATTCGCATTGCTCCCAAACTCAAAAGAGGGAAGCGAAATGCGCTTGAAATGCCGCGCATCCGCTCCCCCACTTAT
Source organism: uncultured Oscillospiraceae bacterium (assembly GCA_964439295.1). Classification (GTDB taxonomy): domain Bacteria; phylum Bacillota; class Clostridia; order Christensenellales; family Aristaeellaceae; genus Fimadaptatus. Next base: position 4,865 of record CAYTOU010000057.1, on the reverse strand, counting down.
TCAGATTATTCCTTCATTTCAAAGCCCAGAGTAAGCATGTTCTTGCCGTCCATGTACTTGTATTCCATAGAGGACGCCATCTTGCGCACCATATGCAGTCCCAGACCGCCGATGGGTCTGTCTTCCGCGGACAGTGTGGTATCGGGCGTTTCGGCATCGAGCGGGTTGTACTGCACGCCGTCATCGGTGAAGTCCATGAATATCGTGTCGCCCTCGCGGCGCAGTATTACCGACGCCTCGATTGCTCCGCTGTAGTGGACTATGTTGGACCAAATCTCATCGGCAACGATCTGCATCCTGCTGACCGCGCGCGTGGGTATGCCGCTGCTCTTCAGGCGGTCGTCAAGGAAGGCCTGTACAATGCCGTATGAACCATCATCGGGATGGGTAGTAACAAAGAACTTATCTTGCAATGCATTCAACCTCACACATAGCATAGTTATGTCATCCGATTGCGGCGCATCGCCGACAAACATGGATACATCCAGCTTAACATTTGCACATATGTTGTGCGGTTCGGTCTCGTGGTTGGCAAGTGACTGCTCCAGGCGCTCCTCGCCAAACAGCTCGCTTTGGGCGTTGGTCGCCTCGGTCACGCCGTCTGTATACAGGAAAATCTCGTCGCCGGGATTGAGCTGCATCGTCTGCGTGCGGTAGCGCGTCTCGTCCATACCAGCCAGTATGAAGTTGGGACGCGTGCGCAGGTATTCGAACTTGCCATCCCTATGGCGTATGAGCGGCGGATTATGTCCGGCATTAACGAACTCCAGTTTACCGGTGCGCAGATCCAGCTTGCCCATCCATGCGGTGATGAACATGCCCGCATCGTTGGACTCACAGAGCTTGCGGTTGGCCTCGGAGAACACCTCGTTGACCGGCAGGCCGCTTTCGGCAAGTCCCTTAATGAGCGTCTTTGCGGTCATCATGAACATGGCGGCCGGCACGCCCTTGCCCGATACATCGGCGACCATGAATATCAGATTGAATCGGTTGAGCAGGTAGAAGTCGTAGAAGTCGCCACCGACTTCCTTTGCGGCGTCCATGCTGGCGAATATGTCAATGTCGGGTCGACCCGGATACGGCGGGAATACCGACGGCAGTGCCGACTTTTGTATCTGGCGCGCGAATTCCAATTCGGTATTCATGCGATCTTCGGCATCGTGTATGTATCTCTTAAGCGTATCCACGGTGGCGTTGACGTCATCGGATAAGTCGGAGAATTCCTTATACGTGCGCACATCGATTACCGTGTCCAGATTGCCGTTGGTTATCGCATTCAAGCCCTCATTGACCTTATGCAGGTTGAGCACGACCTTCTTTTGCAGCATGCGGTATATCAGTATGAACAGCGCGGTATATATCAGTATCTCCATAAAGACAACCAGATATATAGTCACGTAGCGATACAGCACCGCGTCATCGGTCGTAATGCGGTATACGACCTGCTGAGTAAATGCCGACGTGGTCAAGAACGCGATTATGACGCAGACCAGCAACCAGAAGCCGAAGTCGTAGCTTATGCGCCTTACCTTGAAGTCGACTTCCTCGTGCTTATGCGGGAAGCCGTACACCATGGCAGCCATGCTGACCGCGATACCGTTGCACAGTATCATCGGGAATGCGCAGGTCTGCACGAAGTTAAACGCATGCGCCACATCGTTTAGGTTGGTCGCCAGTATCAATAGCATATGCAGTACTTCCATGGTTGTACCGATACCGAAACCGGACAGGAAGCCCGCATTGCCGTTGTCGAACAGCTTCTTGCGCATCATGCCGCTAAAGAAGCCCGCCAGGAACGTGGACAGCGAGCACGCAAGGCGCGTTACCTCGCCGCCGCCCCAGTATACGCACAGCCAGCGGTGCAAGCCGCCTATAGTACCGGTAATGAGTCCGGCAGGTGCGCCAAAGAGCAGACCTGCGCACAGCGGTGCGGCATCGCGCACGTTAATGATTACGTTATCTGTGGTCGGTACGCCGAATTCGGTGGAAGCGATTGCCAGCGCGCCGAATGTAATGCCTATTATGATCTGCTTTACATTGACGCGAAGCTTGGCAAAGCCGGTCTTGCGATCCAGTACTTTAAACAGAAGCGTAATCAGCATCGGCATAAGCGAGGCTGAGCCCAGTCTAAAGTAGTACATAAAAGAACCTTCAAAATTCATGTTGCAGTATTGCCCCAATCAGATTGATTTTGCATTCGCGCTCACTTTTTCTTCTTGGTCATCTGCGCGCTGAATGCACGGAACTTCGTTATCTCGCCAAAGAAATCATCCGCGATGAGAATACCTGCGATTGCCTGTCTGTACCTAATCAACTCATCCGACTTGACCATGCCGCACGACTTTATGTCATAGAGCATGAGCAGCGAAAACGCAAGCCGATAGCGTATGAACAAGACCAGCTTGTCGTAAAAGTCGTCTCCGACCTTCATATGCAGCTCGTACCCTATCCTAAAGTAAGGCAGCACGTCCTCGTCAAGGCAGGCGCGCGCACTCTTTTCCGACTTATAGCCGGTCAACACGGGCGCGAGAAGCGCCGTCGCAATGTCGTACAGATAGAACTCGTATTCGCAGTCGTCAAAGTCGAACAGCCAGACGTTATTGTATTCCACGTAGTAGTTGTTGCTGTGGAAGTCGCCGTGGCATAGTCCGTATGTCTCGGGCGTCTTGGGCAGCGCGTGAAGTTCGTCCATGAGCGCGTCCAATTTGCCCGCGACATTCTCGGGCAAATCCGTCCTGTGCGCGTTTATCAAATTCAGCATCTTATCGTAGCCGGTAGGGCGGTCGAAGTGTATGCCCTGCTGGTTTTCGTCGACGCTCGTCGCGTGTATCGCGCCCAGTGCCTCGCCCACGCATATGAAGTACATCGGGTCCATCTCCAGCACATCGCGTATGTGACCGCGCGCGGTGCGGAACATGCTGGCGCGGTAGAGCGTGCCGTCGATCTCGATTTCTTCAAGCAGATTGCCGCGCAGCGAAGGCGAAGGCTCGCATATGGTGTCCTTGAACGACTTTAAATCGTCCACCCACAGAAGCTCGCTGAGTATCTGGCGGCGCGTCTTCTTGGGCGTCATGCTCACGCGTATCATGAACGGGTGACCCGGGAACAGGAATGCATAGTTCTGGGTGGAAAAGTAGAACTTGGCATTGTCTATATCCAGCTGATAGCATTCCATTAAGAATGCGCGCAGAGGGTTCCAAATCTCTTCTTTTATCTGAGCATTAGCCATAAGAAGTACTTCCCCCCGCCCGGCAGCTTATTCGAAGTCCAGGAAATCGGTGAAGCCGGTTATCTCGAACACTTCCTTGACCGCGTCGCATACGTGGGTCAGCTTGAGGTTGCCCTTCATCGCCTTATGCGCCTTAAGTATAATGCGCAGTCCCGCGGAAGAGATGTACTGCAGGTCGGTCATATCGATGGTAAGCTTCTGGGCAACGGGCAGTACGTCGACCAGTGCCTCGTCCAGCTGAGGCGCGGTGGTGGTGTCCAGTCGTCCGGTCAGGGTAATCAGGGAATCATCGGCTACGGTCTTTGCAATGTTCAGGCTCATTGTATATCGCTCCTTTATATAATAATTGCGTGCTGAGTCGAATCCATATCTCATTATATTTTACCAGTATTTTATAAATTTTTGCAAGCATTATATGGTTAATCTCGAAAA
>CAYTOU010000057.1:0-1104 GCA_964439295.1 uncultured Oscillospiraceae bacterium | reverse complement strand
CCGCTCCACATTCAGCGCGGAGCGGCGTTTTTCATATCATCCATTACTTTGTCATTCGCCGTATAAGCCTGCCGTACGAAACCGAAAGGCATGTGCGGACCAAGGCGTATATGCCAATAAGCACGCCGAGTATCGCAAACCACGCGCTTACATTTATGCAAAGCAATATTATTGCAATAAGCGCAATCCAGCTGAGTATCCCCGCCGGCAGCATGGGGCGGCTTATCGTGCGGCACAGTGCAAGCTCCTCATCAGGCGCATATAGCGTAAAGTCGTGCGTACTGCGGCATATCGCCCAGAGTATTGAAAAGCATATCGGATCACCTCAAGCCTTTATGTTAGATTAGTCTAACCGTAGTCTGTCATAAAAGGCGCTCCCCTGCCCCGCAGAAAACGCGCCTTTATCCATAGCTAGTGTAGCACTCGCTATGCGCAAAATCAATTGCCGCCGTGATAAATAAGTGTGGCGCTTAGTGCTTAATGCATCCTTTCGACCGCTATCATGAGCGGCGTGTTTTCGGGCTGATTGAGATAGCGCCTCATCATCGCCTGATAGCAGTGCCCGTCCAGCTTCTCCGCCCAATCGATAAGCGCATCGCGTTCGCGCGCGCCCTCGCTGTGCCCGGGGTATGCGCATATGGTCATGACCCCGCCGCGCTTGAGCAGCGAAAGCGCCGCATTGACCGCAGTCAGCGTACTGTCGGTAAGCGTAGTCACCGACTTATCGCCGCCCGGCAGCCAGCCCAGGTTAAACACGACCGCGTCCACCTCTTCATGCACGAATTCGGCCATGCGCGCATGCGACGCGCATATCAGATCGGCGCGCTCGATGAGGTTTGCATGAGTTAATCGCGCGCGCGTGCGCTCGACCGCATCGGGCTGTATGTCGAACGCGTATACATGCCCATTTTCGCCCACCAGCTCGCACAGCGCCTGAGTATCGCCGCCGCCGCCCATTGTCGCGTCTATCACATGCGCGCCCGGAAATATAGCGCCGTTTTGCAATTCGCGCGCCCAATGCCGCGCACTGCCCATATCCAGCATGTTTTCCACCATCCTAAAATATGGCGGAAGGCAATGCGCCTCCCGCCCACGTTTATATTA
>CAYTOU010000056.1:0-11578 GCA_964439295.1 uncultured Oscillospiraceae bacterium | reverse complement strand
GAAAGCGAGGATACCGATGAAAACATTGAATGAATACTTAGCCATGCCCTATCGCATGGAAATTATTGAAGATCGCACTGAAGGCGGCTACGTTGCATCCTTCCCTGATCTACCCGGATGCATCAGCTGCGGCGACACTCCGCAATCCGCCGCCGCAAATGCGCAGGATGCCAAGCGTTGCTGGCTGGAAGCTGCTCTGGAGAGCGGAACCGCGATACACGAGCCGGACGATCTAAACGACTACTCGGGGCAATTCAAATTGCGCATTCCCAAGAGCCTACACCGTTCACTGACCGAGCATGCGCGGCAGGAAGGCGTCAGCATGAATCAATACTGCGTATATCTACTTTCGCGCAATGATGCGGCTATATCGGCAAAGTAAGCGCTATTCAACTGCATAAAGCCAAAAAAGCGAACTGCCTATCAAGTGGGCAGTTCGCTACCATTCATATATCCCCTCCGCCGCTTTTACTTATGCAGAAAGCCGAATAGCCCGTGCTTCTTCTCTTCGCACGGCGCGCTCTCTATCGTGCCCACGGTGTAGCCGGTCGCGTCGATTGCCTTGCGCAGTTTGTCTTCGTCCAGCGCCTGCTCAGACGTGATTACGGTTTCGCCCTTGCCGTGCGAGGATGCTACATTCTTTATGTCGGGAAAAGCCTTGCGCACCGCGTCATTGACATGGCTTTCGCACATGCCGCACATCATACCGTCCACCTTAACCGTAGTCTTAATCATCGTTATTCTCCTTCTTTCGTCCGTATATTATGCCCATCTTGCCTATCTTGTAGTACTTCTTGAGGAACCCCGGCGCGTAGTCGGGATTGCGCATGTCAACAAAGTGTATGCCGTACGCATAATCCTTGAGCGTGTCCTTAAGCGCTTCGACCGGTCCGAACTTCTTTTCGTCGTAGAACGTATCGCAAAAGGCGAAATACCCGCCCGGCTTTACCACGCGCAATGCCTCGCGCATGAGCGCGGTCTTGTCGCTTTGCTTGACTTCGCTAAATACCAGATTGCTTACCGCCGCGTCGAACACGCCGTCCATGTACGGAAGACTCTTCGCGTCGCCCTTACGGAATTCGGTGCGCGCCTTTGCGCCCTCCAATTCGGCGTTATGCTCGCACAGTGCCTGTGAATATTCGCCCTTTTGCCATGTGTCAACGCCCACTGCGCGCACATGCGGGTACTTTTTAGCAAGCATTATGGGCATCGCGCCGCTGCCGCAGCCAATGTCTATGACCTTGCCGCGCCCGCTCCAGCCGCTCTTTTTAAGGCGCGAAATGATGTCCTCCAGCACCATGCGCTGCACTCCGCCGCCGGTATACGACAGCGCCGTGCGCGCACGCGCCATGACGAAGGTAATGACGAGTGCAATCGCCATCGCGATAAGCAGCAGCGCCGCCGTCAAATGCGACTGCTTCACGGTAAAGCGCGCCGCGAATAGCAGCGCCAGCGTTATAATCGCGCCCGTGCCCACCGCGCGGTAGGATATCCAGTTGAGATACTGCGGTCCCTTTTGCCCATCCATGAGCAACACCCCTTTATGCCGAAAGCCATATTACATAGGTAGTTATCTCTAATTCGGCACGCCTATTCTACCAAAGTCATATGTGTGCTGTCAACCGCATGCGCGTATTCTTGACATACGTAAGTGCTTTACCCCGGCTATGTTTTGCTTTCGTTTAATAATTTTAAGTATGCATCGAATTTTGACCCGGGCGGCGATTTTTTAGTTTCATCGTGAAAATAATTCACTTTGTGACATATTGTGCCAAAAAGTGGGGTTATATGTACTGTGAGTGCTGTTTTTGGCTCATCGCGTAGTGGTACATGGCGCGCTTTGCCTCGCGGCATCTTGTTAATGTGCTAAGTCTCGAATACATCAAGCATTTTGAATGTGTTAAGGTATGCTTACTTCGTCTGCAATTCAGTACAATCGGCTTGGTAATTTCTTTCATGATGGTAAAAACCATTCTTTTTTTAAAACGCGCATTTAACCTATTGACAATATTGCAAACGGGCTCTATAATCGAATATATAGTAAGGGTGTTCATTCAGAAAAGCATTAATATCGTCGGTTTCGACATATTATTGCACGCAGTGGATTATTTCTAATGCTGAAAGGATGTGTCCGAGTGAGCGATCGTGTTGCTAAAATGGCAAAAACCAACTCAAACGGCGGATTCAAGCACTGGCTGCGTGTCCGCCGAATCAACAAAAACTGGCAGTTCTATTTAATGCTTTTGCTACCGCTGGCATGGTACTTCATATTCTGCTACATGCCCATGTACGGCATTGTGCTTTCGTTCAAGAAGTACAGCGTCACAAAGGGCATAATGGGCAGCCCGTGGGCCAACCCGTGGTATAAATGGTTCCTTAAGTATTATAACTCCCCTTACTTTATGCGCACAATCACAAATACGTTTGTTTTGAGCTTCTTCTCGCTTATATGCGGCTTCCCGCTGCCGGTGCTGCTGGCACTGCTGCTAAACGAAGTGTCCAATAAGAAGTACCAGAAGTTCGTTCAGAACATCACCTACGTACCCCACTTCTTGTCCACAGTCGTTTTGGTCGGTTTGCTTACATCCTTCACCAACCGCGACTACGGCGTTGTCAACAAGATAATCGAGTTCTGCGGCGGCGAGCCTCAAAACTGGATGCAAAACGCAAGCCTGTTCCGCCCGCTGTATATAGGCAGCGGCATATGGCAGAACATGGGCTGGGATTCGATCATATACATCGCCGCGCTTGCGGGCGTCGATCCTCAGCTGCATGAGTCGGCATACATAGACGGCGCAAACCGCTATCAGTGCATGTGGCACATTAACCTGCCCTGCATAATGCCCACGATAGTCATAATGCTGATACTGAACTCCGGCTACATACTGTCGGTCGGTTTTGAAAAGGTTTACCTGATGCAGAACGGCATTAACATGGCCGTGTCGGACGTTATATCGACGTACGTATACCGCATATCGCTATTGGACTCCAACCAATACGAGCTGTCCACTGCGATAGGTCTGTTCAACTCGCTGGTCAACTGCCTGATGCTGATCATAGTCAATCAGATATCGCGCAAGGTCGGCGACGTGGCACTGTGGTAAAAAGGAGGTAGCAGATATGCCGAGCGTACGAGAGATAAAAAGACCCCATACCCATAAACACGCAGAAGGCGTTCACGCGCTCAAGTCCCGTAGCGATATCGTGTTTGAAACAGTCGTCGTAGTACTACTGGGACTTCTGACGCTGATAATACTCTATCCGCTGTATTTCGTAATCATCGCATCGTTCTCCGAGGCCAAACTGGTCGTTGCCGGTCAGGTGTGGATATATCCCAAGGGATTGACACTGGAAAACTACATGCAGTGCTTTGAAAACGGCGATCTGATGCTGGGCTACCGCAATGCCTTCTTCATAATGATAATGGGCACGGCGACCAACCTGGTACTGACGATACTATGCGCATACCCGCTGTCGCGCCACGATCTGTGGGGACGCAACGCGATAATGATGTACTGCACCATACCGATGTTCTTTGGCGGCGGCTTGATACCCACATACCTGCTGGTCACCAAGACTCTGGGACTTAAGAACAGCTGGTGGGCGGTCATACTGGTTGCCGGTATCGCAACGTACAACATGATAATCATGCGCACCTTCTTCATGACATCGATACCGTATGAACTGCAGGAAGCGGCGCAGATAGACGGCTGCACACCGTTTGGTATACTCTTCCGCATAATACTTCCGCTGTCAATACCGGTTATATGCGTTATAGGTCTATACTACGCGGTCAACCACTGGAACAGCTACTTCTCCGCGCTGATATACCTGCCCGACCAGAAAAAGTGGCCTCTGCAGCTATTCCTACGCCAGATACTGGTCAACAACGATGTCAGCTCGGTCGACGGCGGTGCAAGCTCGGACGAAATGGCACGCCGCGCAATGCGCGCCGAGACAATCAAGTACGCTATAGTTATCCTGGCCAGCATACCCATGCTTATCATATACCCCTTCGTACAGCGCTACTTCGTAAAGGGCGTCATGATAGGTTCGGTAAAGGGCTAATCTATTCGTCGTTAACCGGCTTAGCCGGTACGTAAATAAATTCTTTAAAAACAGGAGGTTTTCACATGAGGAAGTCCGTACTAGCTTTCCTATTGGCGGCCGTTATGCTGCTGTCCTGCTGCTCCGCATTTGCGGTAGAAGGACCGCACATGGATGAGTCGATCTATCCTCTCTCCGAGGAAAAGATCACCGTAACCGTTGAGCACGCGTACACCGACGTCATGCCTTCCGACTGGTCGACCGTATGGTTCTGGCAGCAGCTGGAAGAACTGACAAATGTACACCTTGAGTTCACACCCGTTCCCTCCTCCGATCGTTCCACCACGCTGAACCTGCTGTTCGCGTCCGGCGATCTGCCCAACATACTGTTCAAGATGTCTGTAACCGGCACCCAGGCCAGCCAGTACGGCGCCGAGGGTCTGCTGATCGACCTGAACCAGTACAAGGACATAATGCCCAACTTCAACTACTGGCTGGATACTTATCCGACCGCACGCAATGCCATAACCCAGTCTGACGGCAACATCTACGGCTGCCCGTACATCCTGACCGGTTATGCTATCCGCATGTCCAACCGTTTCTTCTTCAACAGCCAGGTTCTGGAGCATGCAGGACTTGAGACCCCGCCGAGCACCCTGGATGGCTTCTATGAGTACCTCAAGGCCATCGATGGCTGGGATTACAACGGCAACGGCGAAGACGACACCATACCGCTGGCCATGAGCGAGTGGGAAGACCTGGAGTACATCCTGACCGGTTCCTTCGGTCTGATGAACCGCGGCTCCTCCAACTACTGGGCTGACCAGAACGAAGACGGCACTGCCCGCTTCTGGCACACCGCCGATAACTACAAGGAACTCATGCGCTACTACAACAAGCTGTACACCGAAGGCTTGGTAGATCCGGATATCTTCACCGCTTCCTTCGCGGATGAAATCGTAAAGTGCGCCAATGGCCGCGCCCTGACCTACACCTTCTGCAACAACAGCCCCGTATCCGGCTCCGATTATGAGCAGTACACCGTGCCTATGACCGAGCCTCTGGAAGGCTACAACGGCGAGAAGGTTTGGAACGGCTACAGCATGCCTTCCTCCACCTCCACCAACTTCTCCATCACCTCCAGCTGCCCCGAAGAGTATCGCGAGATCATGGCTAAGTGGGCTGACTACTTCTACTCTGTAGAGGGCATCGTCGCTTACTTCATGGGCGAAGAGAACGTCACCTACACCTACGATGCTGACACCGATACCTACGCTCTGACCGACATGATCGTTAACGATCCCGACGGCCGTAACTTCGAGCAGGTTCAGTCCTCCTGGTGCACCTGGGCGGGCGGCATGAACCCCTCCTGCGCAACCAACGAGCTGTTCAAGGGCGGCGAGACCTGGCCGGTATCCCTGGAATCCGCAGCTGGCCTGATCAAGTACACCTATGACACCGCTTCCGGCGGCGAAGTAGAAGGCGGCACCATTTGGGCATCCTTCGTATTCGACTCCGACACCGCTTCCGAAGTATCCGCTCTGACCGGCGACTTCGACACCTACCTCAACGAGTGGTCCGCTGCTTTCATCACCGGCACCAAGAGCGTCGATGACGACTGGCAGGAGTACGTAGATGGCTTCAACGCTCTGGGCGTAGAAGACTACCTGGGCTACATCAACGAAAAGATCGAAGAGCTGGGCCTGTAATTTAAGACACGCACAGTGATCGGTTGAATTAAATAAAATGGGCTGCCCTATTGGGCAGCCTGTTTTTTTGTGTAGCGCTTTTGCGGCGCACAAAAAGCCCGCGGCATAATGGATTGCCGCGGGCTTTTTTGATATGGGTTATTTCAGGCGGTAGTAGCATGTGCTCCTGCCGCTACCCTCACGCTTAAGTTCGCCGGATGCGACCATTTTTCGCAATGCGCCCTCAACCGTGCTTACGCTCAAGTACGGGCAAAGCTCCATTATGTCGCGCTTGGTAAAGCGACCTATCTTTTTGAGCGTTGCGCCGCGCACTGTGGAAAGCGCGGACTGCTTGTCTTCGATAAGCGCAAAACGATCTTCAAAGTCGCGATACGCCGCCAGAATAGTGCCCAGCAGATACTTGATGAAGGGCGTGTCGTCTTCATTGCCCTCGTGCCAGCCCGCCTGTGCCTGTTCAAGCGCGGCATAATAGAGATCCTTGCTATGCGCTATCTTCGCCTCCAGCGAAATATACTTGCCCACATAGAACCCACTGCGATAAAGCAATAGCGTGGTAAGTAACCGACTCATGCGCCCGTTGCCGTCGTTAAACGGATGTATGCACAGAAAGTCATGTATGAATATCGGTATGGCCAAAAGCGGCTCCAACTCCATATTGCCTATCACGCGGTTATACTCATCGCAAATGCGGTCGAGCGCATCGGGCGTTTCAAATGGCGCAAGCGGCGTAAACAGCGTGCGCGTGCGCCCATCGGCATACGATACGCTGATGTAGTTCTGCACGCTCTTTGTGCGCCCCGCCATCGGGTTATTCATGTGGCTATACAGTATCTTATGCAGCTGCAATATGTAATTGCGCGTTATCGGTATGACGTCGAAGTTTTCGTGTATGACGTTCAGCGCATCGCGATATCCGGCAATCTCCTCTTCATCGCTGTTGCGCGGCGCGGTCTTCTCTTCGACCAGTTGGCGTATGCGCGTGTCGGTCGTGACTATGCCCTCGATGGCATTGGAGGATTCGGTGCTCTGTATCTTGGCGATTTCGGTGAGCTTTTCCAGCTCCTGCGGGCGCTGCTTTAGGTACAGCTCCTGCTTGCCGGCTTCCTTGTATATCGCGGCAATCAAGCCCAGCACATCGCTATCCCACTTGCGCTGTCTTATCGCCGAGTAATTAAACTCCCTCATGCCCTCACTCCCCCTGCGCTTTTCCCTTAAATTATGCCATAAAATAAGGGATGAGTCAATCGAGTAAGGGAAAGGGCATTTACTCTATAGTACACCTTCATAATTTACATCTACGCCAAATGAGTTACAAAATTTCCACATCAATACCCTCCGAACGCCCCGCAAAATGTTAGCATGAGCTAACATTTCTATAGTTTAAGTTACTTATCTTTTTTCCGCACACATTTAATAGAAGGAACATGCCGACACGTGCTTGACAACTATACATAAAGATGATAGATTTAAGTTAGAAGTTGAGACTGTCGGTGTAAGAAGCACAGTTACAGGCTCAACTATTATTATATCAATCAAATAACGGAGGGATACGATGAACAACGCATGGATTGCGGCGCTGGCACTGGGCGCGCTCGCCGTCATGCCCAAGGCACCGGAACACAACTTGATGAAGCTGCCCTCCTTTCACGGCATTGCGGAGGTGCGCGCGAGCATACCGGGGCGCATGCGGCTGTACATGCCCGCCGTCAAGCAAGATCCGCAATGTGCTGAAAACATGAAACAGCAGCTCATTTCGACCGGCGCGGTACACGCGGTCGAATTCAACACGCGCACCGCATCGGTGCTGATACGATATGACGAAAGTCAGGTAGAGGCCGCCGTTGTCGAGGGCGCGGCGCTCAAGCTGATGGGGCTGGACGCGCAGATAAGCGCAGCGCCCCAAAGCGGCGTCGAGCGCGGCTTAAAGGCCATATGGGAGGCCGCTAACCGCGGCATATACGAGGCCACGGGCGGCGTACTGGACGCGCGCACTCTTACCGGCACGGCGCTGGTCATAACCGCGGCAAAGCAGTTCCGCACGAGCGGGCTTGCGCTGCCGGGCGCGATGACGCTTCTATGGTGGTCGACAAAGCTATTCGGAGGGGGAAATCACACGCCGTGAACAAGATCGAAGAGACCTTTGCAAGGCGCTGCCTAAAGCCCAAGGCCGAATGCAATCTGCCCGGGCGACTGCGCATGCGATTCAGCCACTACGACATGCTGCCCAAAGAGGCACTGCCCTATCTGCACTATGTGAGCGAAGTGCTTACAATGCTGCCGGGCGTAAAGGACGTAAGCGTCACGGCGCGCACGGGCTCAATACTTGTAATATACGACCCGGAAATAACCAACACGCGCCGCATAATGCGCTGGGTTGACATAGTGGTCGACACCGGACTGGAAATAGCTCGCGACAATGAATGGGAAGGCAAGGATGAAGGCGAGATAGAGCGCCTCGTGCGCGACCGACTCATACTGCGCCTACCCCAGCAAAAAGAAGGTTAGATCATGTCCTTATTCAGAAAAGAATCTCAGGAAGACATAATGAAGAGCCGCGTAATGCACAGCCTGCCGGGCAGGTTGCGCCTATACTCGCGCGGACTCACATTCCTATACGAACAGCGCAGCGAAATCGCGCACGAAATCGCATCGATAGTGGGACTTCAAAGCGTGCGCATTACGCCCATGACGGGCAGCATACTGCTTTTCTACGACAAGCAAATTACCGACAGCGGCGACATATGCGAGCAGGTTGATTTAGTGCTTGCGCGCTACACAATGCCCGCACTGCGCGCGCAGCATGCGGCATCGGGCGATGAGCCCGCCGAAGCGCCCATGACCACAAAGCGCCTGATGAAGCGCCTTGCGGTAAACGGCGGTGCGCTATTACTGGGCAATACGATATTCAAGGCACCTATAATAGGCGGCGCGCTTGCCAACTTCACATCGCTTGAGGCGCTGGCAAGTCTGGGACTATCCGCGCCTATGGCGCGCAACGCGCTAAGCGGTCTAAGCCGCGACATGCGCCCCAACGCCGACTTTTTGACAGTGACATCGATAATAGCCAGTTTGCTATTGGGCAATCCGCACTCGGCGCTTATGATACTCGCGCTATCCGACATGGCGGAGCTTATGACATCGTACACGATTGAACGCACGCGCTCTTCTATAAAGAAGATGCTATCCGCCGACGAGGGCGACGCGTGGAAGGTCATGCCCGACGGCACGCTCAAGCACATGTCTATAAACGAAATTAACGCGGGCGATACCGTGGCTGTACACACCGGTGAGAAAATATCGGTTGACGGCAAGGTAGTATCCGGCACGGCTGTAATAGACCAGAGCGCGATAACCGGCGAATTTGTGCCGGTCGAAAAGCGCGCGGGCGACGAAGTATTCGCCGGCACGGTCGTAAAGAGTGGCAGCATACATGTCGCCGCCAGCAAAGTTGGCGACCAGACGGTCGTATCGCGCATAGTGGGCATGGTCGAGGCGAGCGAGCTCAAGAAGGCGCCCATACAGCGCTACGCCGACAAGTTCTCCAACTACCTTGTGCCGCTCAACTTCCTGCTATGCCTATCGGTATGGCTGGTCACGCGCAATCCGCAGAAGGCGCTCAAGATGCTGGTCATAGACTATTCGTGCGGCATAAAGCTATCCACCGCGACTGCGTTCTCGGCGGCGATAAACACCGCTGTCAAGCGCGGCGTGCTTATAAAGGGCGGCGCGTACATCGAGCAGATGGCGAGCGCGAACACGGTACTGCTGGACAAGACCGGCACAATAACCGAGGGCAAGCCGCGCGTCGTATCGATGATGATGCTATGCGACGACATGGACGAGCGCGAGGCGCTATCGCTTGCGATGGCGGCCGAAGAGACCAGCACTCACCCGCTGGCGAGCGCGATACTGCGCTACGGGCGCGCGATAGGCGCGGAGATGCCGCTGCACGGCGAAATCATAACCGAGGTATCGCGCGGCAGTCGCACCGATGTAAACGGCAAGACCATACGCGTGGGCAATCTGAAATACATGCGCGAAAACGGCGTGACATGCACGCATGAGATACCCGATTCGGACGGCGCAATACCCAACTATGTGGGCGTGGACGACAAGATCGTGGCGGTGCTATTCGCCATGGACAGCCCGCGTCAGAACGTGCGCCGCGCAATAAACAGCCTACGCTATGACGGTGTGGGCGACATAGAGCTATTGACCGGCGACATGGAGGCGCAGGCGCGCGCCGTGGCTGCTCAGGTGGGCGCGGACGGATACCGTGCGCAGCTACTGCCCGAGCAGAAGGCCGAGGCCGTGCTTAAGCTACAGACGCAGGGCAACGGCGTAGTCATGGTCGGCGACGGCATAAACGATGCGCCGGCGTTGGCATACGCGGACGTGGGCATATCGCTGGGCAGCAAGTCCACAGACATTGCGATGGAGACCAGCGATGTAATAATCAACCGCGACGATCCCATGGTCATACCCGAACTACGCAAGCTGGCGCGCCGCACCATGCGCATAGTACAGCAGAACTTCGCAATGGTAATAGGCATAAACACTGTAGGACTTATACTGGGCGCGGCGAGCGGCATATCGGTCATGATGAGTGCGCTAATGCACAACGCATCGACGATACTCGTCGTAGCCAATTCGCTCAGGCTGATGATCCCGGGTGACAGGAGGTAATGCCAATGCGAAACGAACGCGGTGCGCTCCACATGATTGTACTTTCGGCCATACCGGGTCGAGTGCGCGTACAGCTGGAGCGCCCGATAAGCACCGACACCCCCTTTACGCGCATACGCGGCGTGACGAGCTGCCGCTACAACGCGCGCATACGCACGCTTATATGCACGTACGAAGTGGACATAACCGACGAGAACACGCTCATCGCGCAGATGGGCGCGGTATACGCGGGGCTGGTGGGCACGAATCTACTGCACATACGGCGCGCCGAAGAAGAGGGCTTTTCCATGGCGCCCAGCGGCTATCTGGCCTTAGTCTGCATAGGTCTTGACTGGGTCACCGGCGTTACGACCAGTCCGCTGACCACGCTCACGCGCTGGCTGGCGGTAGGTTCCACGCTGGCCGCGGTCATTGAGCACGGCTATCAGGAGCTACACGTGCGGGGCACATTTGACCCTGAAGTCATGTCGGTAGTCTATCTTATCAATTCGATAGGCAAGCCCAACGCGCCGCAAGCGAGTCTGATTGCGTGGGCGATGACATTCGGGCGTCACCTAATCCCCCGCGAGCCGCGCGAGCAGGTATACCTTGTGCGCATGCGCTACGGTTACACGACCATCACGCCCGTCAAGGGCAACGAGAACGAGGTCACGTATGCGGGCAGCATGCTACGCCGCGGCGTAGAGATGTTAGCGCGCAGGTAATCGCTCATTGCTTAGCTATCGACACCACAAGATGCCGGCGCGCAGGCAAGTGCGACGCGCGCATCACATAAACACGTTACTCAAACAAAGGAGGATATATTATGGTAAACATTTTTGCTAACCCCATGGTTAAGGGCGCGCTTATCGGCGTAGGCGTAAGCGCTGTGGCTTTCTTTGCTTACAAGCACAACGAGGAGAAGGTGGACGACTTCATGCGCCGTCACGGCGTCAAGGTAAAGTCCCACACCGCCAGCTACGAGACCATGTCCATTGAGGACCTGATGCGCACCAAGGAGACCATCGAGGATCTCATCGCCGAAAAGGAAATGCAGGAGCAGAGCGTAACCGTCGAGGCCGCCCCCGCTGTTGCCGCTGCCGAATAACATCGTCTATTTCGAGGGCTGCGTTAGGACATTTTGTTCTGGCGCAGCC
>CAYTOU010000055.1:0-11655 GCA_964439295.1 uncultured Oscillospiraceae bacterium | reverse complement strand
GCGCGCACCACGCCCGGCAGCTCCATCGTAAAGACCGAGCCCACGCCTTCGCGCGAGCGCACGGTTATGCGTCCGCCGTGACCGGTCGCTATTATGCGCGCTATCGACAAGCCCAGACCGTGACCGGGCACTGCGCCGCGCGAATCGTCCACCCTATAGAACCTGTCGAATATGCGCTTTAAGTCCTGCGCGGGTATGCCGCGCCCTGTATCGGCGACCGACAATTGCGCGCTCGTGCCTACGCATATGCACGACACGGTTACCTTGCCGCCCGCCGGAGTGTACTTTATCGCGTTATCGATGAATATGCGGAGCGCCTGCTTGAGCGACGCGCTATCGCCCAGCACATTTACGTCCTGCATATCGCCCATTACTATGTCGTGTGTCGAATCTATCAGGCGCGTTTCGCGCACGGCATCCTCGCATAGCGCGCGCAGGTCGACCTCTTCGGACTTCATCTTGAGCGTCTGCTTATCGTGCCGCGCCAGGAAGAGCAGCTTTTCGACCAGCTCCTTCATATTGGCGGCTTCTTTATTTATCGCGGCGATTGCCTCGTCGCGCACCTCGGCATCGTCCTTGCCCCAGCGCTCCAGCATGTTTGCATAGCCCTGTATGACCGCGATGGGCGTGCGCAATTCGTGTGACGCGTCGGATACGAACTGCTTTTGCCCGTCATACGCGGTTTCAATGCGGTCAAGCATTTCGTTTATGACCAGAGCCAGTTCGCGCAGCTCAAAATGCGTGCCCTCTACATCGATGCGCTCGGACATGTTCATCGCGTTTAAGTGGCGCGCGGTTTCGCTTATGTTTTCGATAGGGCGTATGAATTCGGCATTGAGTATATGCGCGCGCACGACAAAATACGCGCTCCTGAGCAAATCAATCGCCGCCAGTCCCAACATTATCCACAGCGCCAGCCACAGCCAGTATGTAAGCGCCACGCCCACGCACAGCTGGTATGTATAGCCGTTTACATTGACCAAAGTGGAGCGCACATAGAAAAACTCGCCGCCGCTAAAGCGCAGCGACCTGCCGCTACTCATATCAAAGGGCGCATCGTCGTAATACACGCGCCCGTCCATGCCGCGCACGAGCGCGTACGCCTCATCCTGCGTGCTGAGCGATATGTCTATCAGTTTGACTTCTTCGCGCGCATTTGCGTCAACGGCGTCGGTTTCGGCGTCGTCTGATTGTATTTGCGCATTTTCGCTTTGCGAGTTATCCACAACTTCGTCACTTACCAGTGAACTAAGTCCCCCATCGAGCGCCGCCGCGATCTCAGTCACCTGACGGGCGGCATCGCGCGTGAGCGACTTAAACCTCGGGCGCACCGCGACCGCTATTATCAGCGCCATAATGACCATTGCAATGACCAATGTCTGCATCAGTACGCGCGCATAGTTCATCGATATGCGCGTGGACATTGACGAGCGTATATCGCGCACCGCGCCGCTGGCACGGGTATGCACGGCGCGGCTGAATTCGTTGAATGCGTTGTCGTCGCGCTGCCACTTGTCGACGCCCTTTATCGGGCGCGGTGCTGTGCGCTCTTCCTGCGCGGGGGCGGACTGCGCCGACCACGCGTTTATGTCGGACACAATGCGCTCTTGGGCACTCTTAAGCGCGTCCTCGGCGCGGCGGCACATCTCTTCCATTTCCTGCGCGCTGCGCTCATCGATGGGCGGCGCTTGAGTCTTGCCCGCGCGCCCTTTGCGCCACCAGCGCTTTATTGCGCCGCGGCGCAACTTTGTGCGGTTTATGCCTTCCGGCTTTTTTTCGCGCTTTTTGGCGCTACGGCGCTTATTCTTCATACCTGAACAGATACCCCACTCCGCGCACCGTATGCATGAGCTTTACGTTGAACTTTTCGTCCAGCTTTTGCCTGAGGTAGCGCACGTACACGTCCACGATGTTTGTATCGCCCGCGTACGAATAGCCCCACACCTCGCGCAGTAGCTCGTCGCGGCTGAGCACCTTATCCGGATGCGACGCCATATACGCCAGCATATCGAACTCGGTCTTGGTCAGCTGCACGCTGTTTCCGTCAAACGTAACCTCGCGGTTGCGCGTGTTTATAGATAGCTTACCCGCGCTTATTATGTCGCCGGTGTTTTGCTTTTCTTCCGAACTGCCGTGCTTGAGCGCCACGCGTATGCGCGCTAGCAGCTCTTCAATCGCGAACGGCTTAGTCACATAGTCGTCCGCGCCCATGTCCAGCCCCATTACCTTGTCGCTCACATCGTCCTTTGCGGTCAGCATTATTATGGGCTTTTTGCTATGCTGACGCACGCGGCGGCAAATCTCTATGCCCGACATGCCCGGCAGCATTAGGTCAAGTAGCATTAGATCGTAATCGTCCTTGAGCGCCTTTTCCAGCCCCACTATGCCGTCCGATGCGGTATCGGTGGTATAGCCCTCGTGCTCCAGCTCCAGCTGAACAAAGCGCGAGAGCATCTTTTCATCCTCGACTATCAATATACGCGCCATATTTCCCTCCGAATAATCCGATTGTGCCTACAGCAGCATGCATATGAGCGGCACGGTAAAAAGCGACAGCACGGTCGACAGGCACACGCATTTGCCCGCAAAGTGGTAGTTGGCGTTGTACCTTTCGGCAAGTATCGCGGTGGTATAGGCAACAGGCATTGCAAGTAGTGTCACGGTCACGCGCATGAGCTGCTCTTCCATGCCGACTATTTTAAGCACGGTCAGCGCTATGAGCGGCATTACAATTAGCCTTACGCCCGACAGGAGTATCGCGTCCTTATCGATCAGGTCGCGCGGCTTTTGCTCGGCCAGTGACGCGCCTATTATCATCATTGCCAGCGGGCCCGTCATATCGCCTATCGATTTGAGCGCGGTTGCCGGTGCGCCGGTTATCGTAAACGGCGACAGCATGAGCGCCACGCCCACGACGACGATAACCACGCACGGGTTGAGCAGCACCTTCATAAGTTTATCCCTATGCGAGCCCTTTACATACAGCGATACGCCCATCGTCCATAGCAGTATCCGAACCGGTATCATGAAAAACGACGCGTACACTACGCCGGTTTCGCCGAATACCAGAGACACTATAGGTGTACCGGCATTGCCCGCGTTTGAAAACATCGTGCCGAAAAGCAGCGTGCCCTTGCGGTCATCGCGGCTCTTGCGCCACAGCACATGCCCGATCAGGTACCCCAGCAGGCACATGGCACTGCTGACCAGTAGCACAAGCGCCGCGCCCTTTAGCTCCTCCACGTCCAGCGGCTTATTGAAGGATTCCAGTATCATGCACGGCAAAAGCAAATTGGTGAGCAGCTTTACAAAGCCCGGGCGGGTGTTTTCGTTGATTATGCCTATCTTGCGCAGCACCACGCCGCACACCATATATATGAACATGATGGTCTGGGTAGTAACCATTTTATTCAATACATCCATAAGCGCCTTCTCTTTTCCGCAAAATGCCGTTTTTTGGTTATTCTACGCGAGCAATTGTTTTTCCTTTATCGCGCAATGAAAATACGATTAATGCCATATTCCCATGCATGCGCTTTACCTATAATTAATTATAGCGCACAGCGCGCATGTGCGCAACACCGGGGCGCGATTGACTGTATTTTGCCGATAGTATATAATGACTGTAAAATGAATCGGCACGGCGTATGCCGGGCGGCTGTAAAAGGAGATAATTTAAGATATGTTCAGCGGTCATATATGCGATGTACCCGGCGTGCTGATCGGGCACTCGGGCGATATGGATGCCTTAACCGGAACCACTGTAATATACTGCCCAAATGGCGCTGTTCCCGGCGTATGCGTGCGCGGCGGCGCGCCCGGCACGCGCGAAACCGACCTGATGAAGCCGGGCGAGCTGGTCGAATGCGCAAACGCGATAGTGCTGTCGGGCGGCAGCGCGTTCGGACTCAATTCGGCGAGCGGCGTAATGGACCTGATGCGCAGGCGCGGCGAGGGCTTAGACGTGGGCGTCGGGCATGTGCCGATAGTGGGCGGCGCGGTGCTGTTTGATTTAGGCGTAGGCAGAAGCGATATATTCCCGGATGCTCAGATGGGCATGCTGGCGCTAATGTGCGCCGGACACGATGAGCGTCAGGGCTTGATTGGCGCGGGCTTGGGCGCGAGCGTGGGCAAGTTCGTGCCGGGCGCCATACCCGAGCGTTCGGGCATAGGCAGCGCATCGCTTGAATTGGGAAACGGCGTGATAGTGGGCGCAATCGCCGCGGTCAATGCGGGCGGCGACATATACGATCCGTACACGGGCGAATTTTTAGCCGGCGGTCACGACGCAAGCGGCGCGCCGCAGCCCGTATTGAATGCGCTTATGCAGGGCGCAGGTCCGCGCGGCTTTGCGGCAACCAACACGACAATCGCCGCCGTTGCGACCAACGCGCGCCTTGACAAGGCGCAGACCAACCGACTCGCCGCCGTGGCGCAGGACGGCTTTGCGCGCGCGATACGTCCGGTACACACTCAGATGGACGGCGACACGCTGTTTGCCCTATCCACCGGCGATGCCGAGTGCGACTTCATGCGCCTATGCGTGCTGGCGACCGAGGTCGTGGCGCGCGCTATTGCCAACGCGGGATACCTTGCGCGGGAGAGGCGCGCATGATACTGGGCGTAGGCGTGGACATAATCGAACCCGAGCGCATAGGGCGCGCAATCGAAAACGAGCGCTTTCTTATGCGCGTATACACCCAAGGCGAGCGCGCGCACATAGCGGCGGGCGGCGCAATGCGCCATGAGCGCGCGGCGGGCATATTCGCCGCAAAGGAAGCGGTGCTTAAGGCGCTGGGCTGCGGCTTTGACGGCGTGAGTTTTTGCGATGTTGAAGTCATATGGGAAAAAACGGGTCAGCCGCGAATAGCCCTGCACGGGCGCGCGCAGGACAAGTTTATATCGTTAGGCGGCTCAAGAAGCCACATATCGATAACGCACATAGAGTCAAGTGCCGCGGCGTTTGCCGTACTGGAGGGGGATTAAGATGCTTGTAGTGCCGTACCGGAGGGCGACTAATATGCGTGTAGTTACTCCCGAAGAGATGCGCGATCTGGAAGCGCGCTTTATGAGCGAAAAAAATATTTCGTCGGATGAGCTTATGGGGCACGCGGCATACGGTCTGATGCTCGCGGCAATCGACATGTTTGGGCGGAGCGACCGCGGTCTAAAAGACGACGCGCTAAAGGACACTCATGCGATAATATGCTGCGGTCCGGGCGCGAACGGCGGCGACGGCTGGGCGCTCGCGTGGCGTCTATACAGCATGCAATGCAATGTCATAATGCTTTACGCTGCACTGCCCAAAGAAGGCACGGCGGCGCACAACAACTATCTGTATTGCAAAAAAAAGTGCCCCAAGATGGGCATGATAGACCTAAACGAATGCGGCTATTCCAAATGTGAGGACGGAAATGAGCTGATAAAGCTATTGCCCGATGATGTGATATACAGCACTCGCCGACCCTTGCTATGCGTGGATGCCATGTTCGGCACGGGCCTTGACCGCCCGCTCACGGGCGCGTACTTGGGCATGATGCGCATGCTGTCGGCTCTGCGCGATTTGTCCAAGCCCATACTTGCGGCGGACATACCGTCGGGTCTAAGCGGGCTTACCGGCGAAAACATGGGCGCATGCCCGGCGGACGTAACCGTCACGATGCAGTTCATAAAGCGCGGACTGCTTTTGCGTTCAGGTCAGGACATAAGCGGAAAAATCATATGCCAAGACATAGGCATACCCGAAAGCTACGCGCCCGCCGATGCGCCGATATACGTATTGCCGCGCGATGTACATCTAAATAAGCGCCTACATGATTCGCACAAGGGCACATACGGGCATCTGCTTATCGCGGCGGGCTCATGCGACTATGCGGGTGCAGCGCTTATGGCTGTCGGTGCCGCCTTGCGCGCGGGTGCGGGGTTGGTCACCGCCGCGTGTGTACGCGCCATTCAGCCGCTTTTGCAGCTCTCCTCCCCTGCCGCGATGGCCATGTGTGTGACCGACGGCGAGGTATTGGGCGAGGATTGTTTGGACAAATTCGGTTCTGCGCTTTCGGGCAAGAATGCTTTGGTCATAGGTCCGGGGCTTACGCGGCGCGCGTCGCCCGCGCTGATCGCGTCGGCGCTGGGCAGCGGTTTACCCGCGGTCGTCGATGCGGACGCGCTGAACATCATTTCGGAAAACAGCGCCTTGCGCGCGCTGCTTACTCCCCATCACGTACTTACGCCGCATCCGGGCGAGATGGCGCGCTTGCTTGGGCATTCCTGCGCCGATCCGGTTACCGACGCGAAGTCGCTTGCTAGCGAGCTACACTGCATAGTGCTCCTCAAGGGCTGCACGACGTGCATAAGCGACGGCACATCGGTTTACATGATGAATCCGGGTGCGCCGGGCATGGCGTGCGGCGGCAGCGGCGACGTGCTTTCGGGCGTGATAGGCGCATTGCTCGCGCAGGGCATATCCCCCATCAACGCCGCAATATACGGCGCAATGCTCCACGGTCGCGCCGGCGTACTCGCCGAGGAGCGCTTAGGCGCATACTCGATGAACGCGAAGGACATAATAGATGAATTGCCGCACGCTTTTATGGAAGCGGTGGAGAAGTGACTCGGGGTTAGGTTTATTCGATTTTGCATACATAAAAACAGAGGGCGTGTACTTTGACTTGAAAGTACACGCCCTCTTGGTATTAACCTATCTCATTAACCTATCTCGCGAACAACGCGCTGCATGTCGCTCCACTGCTGTTCCATGCTGTGAACCAGCTTGAACTGGGTGCGGCAGCGGTCGAGATTGTGCTCGGGGCGGTCGATGTGGAAATAGACATCGCCGGCCAGGTAATCGGCTAGGAAGCGTACGCCGCATTCCAGTGTCATAAGCTTGGCGCCCAGAGGAAGCGTATCAAGCTCGTTAGCGGTCAGATTGCGGCACGCGCTCAAGAAACCGCGCGTATATGCCTCGTAGAGCGACAGCGACATCTCTACGCGGCTTAGATCCTTTTCGTCCTCCAGCGCGGTCGATGCGCCAAAGCGTATTGAATCGCCGAAGTCGTTCGCGGCAAGTCCGGGCATTACGGTATCGAGATCGATTACGCAAAGCGGCTTGCGCGTCACGGCATCCAGCATGACGTTATTGAGCTTGGTGTCGTTATGGGTCACGCGCAAAGGCAATTCGCCGCGCGACAGCATTTTTACCATAGTGCCCGCCTCTTCGCGGCGCGCCATTACAAAGTCTATTTCGCGCGAAACCTCTTTAACGCGTCCCTTTACGTCGGCGGCTATTGCGGCGTCGAGCTGCTCATAGCGCACGGGCGTATCGTGAAAGTGCGGTATGGTCTCGGTCAGAGTGTGCGCCGGAAAATCGGAAAGCTGGTTCTGGAAATTGCCGAACGCAACGGCGCTTTGATAAAAGTCCTCGGCATTTTCGGCCAGGTCAAGGCATATGCTGTTTTCGATAAAGTTGTATATGCGGAAGTACCGCCCCTGCTCATCGCAATAGTAGGACTTGCCGTCCAGTGTGGGCACAAGCGTCAAAGTGTGGCGCGGATCGGGATCCTTGCGCGCAATGTGCTCGGTTACCGCGATTATGTTATTCATAAGCGCGTCTACGTCCTTGAATATGCTATTGTTTATCTGCTGCAGAATATATCTCTTGCCGGAATCCATCGTGACCAGCTGCGTGCGGTTGATGTGACCGCTGCCGTATACGGTGCAGCTTGAGACCTCGCCGTCCAGCCGGAAATGCTTAATTGCGTCCGTCATGTCCATCCTCCTGTGTTTCCCTCAAAAATTCGCATGTATAAATTATAATGCATTTTACGGCGGATGTATATAGTAGAAAGTGAAATTTAATGGCGTATTCAGACTAAATATCACATGATTTTTTGTGAAAGAAAAGATTTTTGAATGTGTGGCATTCAAATAGATGCTCAAATGCGGTATAATGAATGAAAGAGACATTTGCAAAGGGGGCGCGAAAAGATGGACAGAACGATACTGCATTGCGACTGCAATTCCTACTTCGCGTCCGTGGAGCTGCTCAGCCATCCCGAGCTGCGTCTAAAGCCCGTGGCGGTGTGCGGCGACCCCGCCGCGCGGCATGGCGTCATATTGGCAAAGAACGATGTGGCAAAGCGCTACGGCGTCAAGACCGCCGAAACCATAAACGACGCCAAGCGAAAATGCCCGGACATAGTACTGCTTAAGCCGCATCACGAATTGTACGGCATGTATTGCAGGCAGATAAACGCGATATACGAACAGTACACCGATCTGGTCGAAAAGGCTAGCGTGGATGAGTCGTATCTGGACGTAACCGCATCACAGGCGCTTTTCGGCAGTGGCAAAGAAATCGCCGATGAACTGCGCGCGCGCGTCAAAAAGGAAACCGGACTCACCATATCGGTGGGCGTGTCGTTCAATAAAATTTTCGCCAAGATGGGCAGCGACTACAAAAAGCCCGATGCCACGACTGTCATAACACGCGACAACTATAGGGAGCTTCTCTATCCACTGCCGATAGACGATATGATGTACGTGGGCAAGTCCTCGGCGGCACTGCTTAAGAGCAGGGGCATAATGACCCTAAACGACATATATAACGCCGGCGAAAAGTACCTAAGCGACCTATTGGGCAAGGGCGGCGAAAGCCTGTGGCGCAATGTCGCCGGGCTGGATAACAGTCCGGTCATGCCCGTGGGGCATAAGGACGCGGCAAGGTCGGTGGGCAACTCGATAACGTTCCGCCGCGATCTGGTCAGCGAAAGCGACTTCAATGCGGGACTTACGATGCTATGCGAAAGCGTGGCGCAGCGCCTGCGCGCAATGGGCATGTACTCAAGGTGCGTGACCGTCGCGATTAAGGATACTCAATTGCATACAATATCGCGCCAGATGCGCATCGATACCCCCACTAATTCTACCGATGAAATACTCTCAGTCGCGCGCACACTGCTTAAGCGCAATTGGCAGGCGGGCAGACCCGCGCGCATGTTGTCGGTCAGCGCGAGCGCGCTTGAAGAAAGCCCGCCGCAGCAATTGAGCTTCTTTGACGACGATGAGCGCACGCGCGAGCGCGGCAGGAAGTTGTATTCGGCGGTGGACGAAATACGCGCACGTTTCGGAAGCAGCGCGCTAAAAATGGGCAGCATACTGTCGACCGATATAGTGCCCGATGCTCAAGGCGGCAATGACCCGCCTGACGAGGGATTGTAATAATTTGGTATGCATAGTCATTTAAGCAGGAAAACGCAAACGGGTATTGAATAGTTTAAGCCATAACGAAGCAAAAAAGGCATGTGATAGATATGTTAGATGTATTCACGTCCGCGGTGGGCGCGGTGCTCACGCTGTTTGTGTTTATGGCGGGCGGATTCGCGTTTGCCAAGGCGGGTCTGGTTAAGCCCGACTTTTCGCGCCAGGTGTCGGCGGTGGTGTTTAAGTTTTTTTTCCCGCTGATGCTGCTTAAGATAATACTGCTTCAGACCACCTAAGTACGCTGGCATCCGACTCGCGCCTGATACTTATCAGCATACTGACCATGCTTGCGGGCATACCGCTGGGCATGCTTTTGTCGCGCATGACCCGCGGCAGAGTGTCTAAGCCCGCCGCGCAGTTCGCATCCATGTTCCCCAACTACATATTCATGGGCATGCCGGTCGTGCTGGCAATGTACGGCGACAGCGCGTCGCAGGCGATGGTCATATACACACTGCCCATGAACCTGCTTGTGTCCACTTTGGGCTACATGGTAATGTCGTCATCGGGCAAGATCGATCTAAAGAGCGCGATTAACCCGTGTACGGTTACAATAGTTGTCGGGTTCATATGGCTGGCGCTTAAGATACCCGTGCCCGACTTCCTGTCGGACGTATTCACAATGGGCTCAAACGTCGTGTCGCCCATGGCGATGTTCCAGGTGGGTCTGACAATAGCGTCATTTAAGATGGACCATATATCAGAGCTCAAGGACGCGGCGATAATATCTCTCGTGCGATTGCTTGTGTTGCCTATAATAGTTGCGGCTGTGCTTTACGCGTGCGGTATGCGCGGGCTGTACCTGTGCGTGCCGGCGATGGTCACCGCAATGCCCGTGGCGGCGAATATGACAATAACCGCGGGCGCGGTGGGCAAGCATGAGGAGATTTCGGGTCAGTTGGTGTTCGTATCCACGATAATGTGCCTCATAACGATACCTTTGATGGCGGTAGTGATAAACGCCATGTTGGGATAAAGACATAGGAGGGAAAAACAAAATGTTTGATAGGGCTGCTTATGAAAAGCGCGTAGACTGGTTCAAAAAGGCGCGCTTCGGTATGTTCATTCACTGGGGACTGTATTCCATACCCGCGCGCGGCGAGTGGATTCGCAGCGTAGAGCGCATAACGGTCGAGGACTATCAGAAGTACTTCGACGAGTTCAACCCGGTGGACTATGACCCCAAGAAGTGGGCGCACGCGTGCAAGCAGGCGGGCATGCAGTACGCAGTGCTGACCGCGAAGCATCACGACGGCTTCTGCCTTTTCGACAGCAAGCTGACCGACTATACATCGGTCAAGTGCTGCGGACGCGACCTGGTGCGCGAGTACATAGACGCGTTCCGCGCCGAGGGCATACGCGTGGGTCTATACTACTCCATAATCGACTGGCATCACCCGGACTTCCCGCATTACGGCGACCAGAATCACCCGATGCGCGATAATCCCGATTATAAGGACTACAAGTACGACTTTGACAAGTACCTTGAGTACATGCACGGTCAGGTCAAGGAACTGTGCACCAACTACGGCAAGATAGACATATTCTGGTTCGACTTCTCCTACGCCGATATGCGCGGCGAAAAGTGGAAGGCAACCGATCTGGTGCGCATGATTCGCTCCTATCAGCCCGATGTCATTATGGATAACCGCCTGGAGGTTTCGGGCGAGGGCTTTGGGTCTCTAGCGACACAGAACCCCACCGAGTACAGCGGCGACTTCGTCAGCCCCGAGCAGATCATACCGCCCAAGGGCGTCGTGGACGACATGGGCAAGCCGGTCGTATGGGAAAGCTGCATTACCATGAACAACAATTGGGGCTATTGCAGCCGCGATGACCACTTCAAGACCGCCGACATAGTCATACGCAAGCTTGTCGAATGCGTAAGCAAGGGCGGCAATATGATCTTAAACGTAGGACCGGACGCGCGCGGCAACATACCCGCACAGTCGCTCGAGATACTGGAAAAAGTCGGCAAGTGGATGCACGATAACGGCGAATCGATATACGGCTGCGGCTACAGCGACATACCGCGCCCCGACTACGGCAGGGTCACCCAGAACGGCAAGAACGTGTACTTCCACGTGAACGAGGCGCAGATAGGCTATGTGCCGCTGGTAGGCATAAAGGCCGATGACGTGAAGTGCATACGCCTGCTCAAGGACGGCAGCGAAATGAAGATTGAGCGCAACTGGATAACCAACAACTATCCCAACATCGTGTTCGTGTCGTTCGGCGAGAATCCCGCACTGCCCGACCCGGTCGATACCGTAATCAAGGTGGAGCTTAAGTAACGACTTTAAGCGCGGCGGTGCTTCGCCGCGCTCAGTATATATACAAAAGGGGGCTAATAAAATGCAATACGGTCTTCAGATGTATTCGGTGCGCGACGTGGCG
>CAYTOU010000054.1:0-11810 GCA_964439295.1 uncultured Oscillospiraceae bacterium | reverse complement strand
CGCCCCACCATATATTAGAGTGGGGCGCGAAAACGGCGTTTTCGGACGCCATACGGCTGTATGAGTAACTATCCGGCTCGTGCCCGCCATATATTCGAGCAGGCGCGAGAAGTTGTGTTATCGATATCGTAGCGGTTTGGGAACGTTACCTCTCCGCCCGCTACGGCGGGCACCTCTCCTTTCAGGCGAGGCAGGGGCTTGGCTACGGCGTAACTCCTCATTCTAACTCAATCTATTCCCTAATCCCTGTTCCCTAGTCCCTACGCCGCGCCCCGCATACAAACTCAAGCTAACGGCTAACAGCTAACCGCTAACAGCTCCCCCCGTCCCCCCAAAAATCCGCCTAAACTCCCTAAGGCTCTCATCGGGCGGCAGAAGCGGACCGTACTCCAGACCGCACGCGCCCTTGTAGCCCGACTTATCCACAGCAGCGAAAATGACCTTATAGTCGTTTTCGCCGTACTGCAATTCGTGCCTACCGGGATGTCCCGCCGCGTGCAGGTGCGCTATGCAGTCAAGGTTATTGGTAATGCTCGGGATTATGTTGCCCTCCATCACCTGCTGATGGTATATGTCGTACACCACCTTGACGAGCGGATGATTGACCTCGCGGATAATCTGGAACGCTTCGACCGCCGACCAGAGGTAATAGCCCGGATGATCGAAATAGGTATTGAGCGGCTCAATCATGATCGTCACGCCGCTGTCTTCCAGTATGGGCTTTGCTTGCTTTAGTCCCTTTACAATCGAATCGTGCTGAAAGTCGCGGCGCATACCTGTATCCTGACCGACTTGAGTAATCAGGTGCTTTACGCCCATGTTTTTCGCGGCGGCGCAGCTTTCTTTGAGCCCTTCAAGCCAGTCCTTGCGCGCATCGGGATTGGTCAGGTTGAAGTTCGTCGTGCACATGCTGATAAGCTCGACGCCGTTTTCCGCGCAGGCATTTTTTACCGCGTCTTGATCGAGGCTCTTCCAATCGTATGTTTCGGCGGCGTCAAAGCCGTTTTCGCGCACGCGCTTTATCGCATCGCAAAAGTCAATATTGTTATAGAAGCAGGGTATCGGTATACAGATACGCATAACATCCCTCCCAAGCAATACGAATCGTTATCGACTACGTTTTAACCGTATTATAGCATATATCTTTACATTGTCAATGCTATATCGACATGTTCCGCATTACCGTCGGGAAGTATTTATTGCTTATCCGCAGGCGCGGCTTTTTGCGCGCGCTGGCTCTGGCGCTGGCGCAGTAGCTCGGCAAGACTGCCGTTTTGCAGTTTACTGAGTATCGAGCCCCTTATGCAATTGGAGCACCAGCCGCACTTATTGGGCGACTCCTGCCCGAAGTACTCCAGCACGTTATGGCGCAGGCAATCGCCGGTGCGGCAGTATTCGACCATGCGATCCACCTTTTCAAGCTCGCGCTTTCTGAATTCGTCCGCCTGTTCCTGTGTCAAGTCGGCGCCGAATGTCGAATGACCTATCAGCCACTTACATGTATTTATATCGGTATCCGAAAAGAGCAGTATGCAGTCGGACTTATTGCCATCGCGTCCGGCGCGCCCCGCTTCCTGATAATAGCTTTCAAGATTTAGCGGCATATTGTAGTGTATTACGAAGCGCACATCGGGCTTATCTATGCCCATGCCGAACGCGTTGGTTGCGACCATGACTTCAGTGCGCCCGCGCAGGAACTCCTCCTGTGCATGGTTGCGCTCGTCCGAGCCCATGCCGCCGTGATAGCGTCCGGCGTTTATGCCCATATGCCTAAGCGCCTCGCTGACCTCGTCCACTGCGGAGCGGGTAAGGCAGTATACTATGCCGCACTGCCCGCGGCGCTTATGCAGTAGGTCAATCAGCTCGGTGAGCTTATCCTCGGGATGCCGCACGTCAAAGTACAGATTGGGTCTGTCGAAGCCGGTTGTTACGCGCAGAGGATCTTTAAGCGCCAGCAATCGCATTATATCGTCGGCGACCGTGGTCGTTGCCGTCGCGGTGAACGCGCCCACTACCGGGCGGTTGGGGAGCATTGCGACAAACTCGTCTATGCGCTGATAGCTGGGGCGGAACGCGCTGCCCCACAGCGATATGCAGTGCGCCTCATCGACTATTATTGTGCCTATATTGGGGCGCGCACGATGATAGACGCGCGCCGCCGCCGCGCTGACGAAGCTTTTGAATTCGGCATTGATGAGTCTTTCGGGCGCGACATAGAGTATCTTATATTTGCCGCGCGCGGCTTCCTCCAGCGTCATGTTTATCTGGCGCGCGGTGAGTGTGCCGTTAATGAACGCGCTGGGCACACCCGCGTTCGTGAGCTTATCCACCTGATCGCGCATAAGCGATATCAGCGGCGATATGACCAGCGTTATGCCCTCGCGCACTATCGCCGGTATCTGATAGCACAGCGATTTGCCCGAGCCGGTGGGCATTATTGCCAGCACGTCCCGCCCTGCGATTAGAGTATCAATTATTTCTTCCTGACCGGGTCTGAATGAATCGTATCCAAAGCAGCGTTTAAGCGCCTCGTATTTATCCATATATTTATCCGCGCCGCGTATGCGCAAATCCCTTTCTAAACAGCTGTACGTAATGCAACGTTATCCGCTAAAAAGTATACGCCCGCCCCGCGCTCAGTGTCAAGCGCGGCGGCGGGCGTAGAATGTTATTACATTTTAAGTTTCGCTCACAGCGGCAGTATGGTTTCGGTTTCGTAACAGCGCTTTAGCGTGTCGCTAAGTCCGGGTACCCAGAGCATGCCGTTGTCGTTTTCGACCCGCTCGGGCGGGAATACCATCGCATCGGGCTTAAGCTCAAGTACCTTCGTTATCGCGCGCGTGTGCAGCATAGCCTCCTCGGCGGTGCAGGCGATTTCGCCCTTGCCGTGTATGGCGGCTATTGTATCCCACAGCTTATGCATGGGTTCGCCGTTGTCGTTGCGCGTGCGTCCGTAATGCTTTACGGTGCCGTCATTCATGTTTACCGTAAGTTCGCTGCCCGAAGACAGACCCATGAACGATGTAGAGCCCTTTTCGAACACGTACGACATTGTGGGTTCAATCGTGTTATCGCGCCCGGCGGCATGCGATGCGACATATGTGACTTTCGCCGTGCCCGCCCTGCCCTGCATCGCTATGGTATCGTACATCTCGATGTCGTTGGCGCGCGCGGTTTCGACCTGCATATCCTCTATGTCACATCCAATGTTCCACAGTATGTTTTCAAGATAGTGCGCGGTGGCATTGCTTGCAACGCAGTCGAATATGGGATTTCCGTTTTTGTCATACTTCTTGCCCGCCCAACCGGTCGTGCGGTGATAGTATGCCGTGTCGCGCGGCCAGAGTATGAGCGCCTTTGCGGACAAAACATTTCCGAACACGCCGGCGCGCACATCCTTATGGAATGCGTACATTACGGGATCGTAGCACCACTGAAAGCCTATTGCCAACTTCATACCCGTGCGATTGCGCGCCTCGATAATGCGCTCGGCATGGTCGATGACGGTGGTTATCGGCTTTTCCATAAGCACATTGCTACCGTGCTCCATACAATATATGGACTGCGCGGCATGCATGGGTATGGGCGTCGCGATTATCGCAAGATCCGCCTTATGCTCGGCATAGAACTCATCCAGCGTATCGTATATGGGCGCGTGCATGTCAAGGACAGCCTGGTATTCGCTACTGTTTTTCGCATACGGATCCACTATGCCCACCACATGCGCGTTGTTCTGCGCGCCGCGCAAAGCCAGCTCATGCACATAGCATGTCGCATAGCCGCCCACGCCCACCAGCAATATATCGGTTCTATCCATTGCAATTTCTCCCCTTATGTAGGCGTTACTTCTGTATAAGATGTACCGCGAAGCCGCCTATATCGTGCTTAAGGTACGCGACCGAGCACTTGCCGTTTTTGTACTGCAGAGAATCCTCGGCAAACTCAACGCCCATCGCGCTCAGGTGCGCCATTGCGCGCGGCACGTCGTTGGACGCTATCGCTATGTGACCGTAGTTGCCGCGACCCTTATAGAACAGGCACTCGATATTGTTGGCGGCAAAGCATGCGGTGCCGCTGTGGTTGGCCTTCCAGCCGAAGAACTTTTCAAAAGTCTTGGCGGTTGCAACGCCCTCTTCCTCGCTGGTGCCGTGTATGCCCACATGGCGCAGCTCGAATCCCAGCATAGTGTTGACCGCGTTGCGGGTCAGCTCTTCGATGGCTTCAAAGTTGCCCGCATCGATGAGCTCGGGCTTTACCATCCAGCTGCCGCCGCACGCGACAATCTTGTCACAGCTTAAGTAGGAGTTGAGGTTCTTTTCGTTTATGCCGCCGGTGGGCATGAAGCGCATCTGACCGTAGGGCGCGGATACAGCCTTTATAGTTGCCAGACCGCCCATCTGCTCGGCGGGGAAGAACTTAACTACCTTAAGACCCATCTCCATGGCCTGCTCAATGTCGCTCGTGGTGGGGCAGCCCGGGAATATCGGTATGTCGTGCTCGACGCAGTAGCTTACTACGCGCGGATTGAAGCCGGGGGTCACGATGAACTTTGCGCCCGCGCCCATTGCGCGCTCGACCTGTTCGATGGACAGCACAGTGCCCGCGCCGACCAGCATCTCGGGGAATGCCTCGGCTATGCGGCGTATGGACTCCTCGGCCGCCGCCGTGCGGAATGTTACTTCTGCCACGGGCAGACCGCCCGCTATAAGTGCCTTTGCGAGCGATACCGCGTCATCGGCCTTGTTTAGCTTAACTACGGGTATTATGCCCAAGCCTTCGATTTTTTTGATCATGTCATCCCAGTTCATTTTATTTCACTCCTTAATCACTATTTACCAGATATATGCGCGCAGGAATGTGCTTACCTCGTCAAGCACACCCTGTGTCCAGAATCTCTCTTCATGCGCCGCGCCCGCGACCTTTACAAAGTGCGCAATCTGACCGCGGCTGCGCAGTAGCTTATAGTAGTCGGTGGACTGGTTGAAGGGCACTGCCTCATCGCAATCGCCGTGCATGATCAAATGCGGCGGCACATTCACGCCATCGCGCAGATACTCGGCGGGCGACAGACGCTTAAGCCTGCCGAGCGCATCGCCGTCAGGACCACCTATGAGGTTACTCATAAGCTTCATGCTCGGCTCTTTTATCGCTTCAATCGTCAAGCCCCTATAGTGCATCATGTCCACCAGATCGCTGGGACCGAAGAAGTCTATTACCGCCTGTACGCTGCTAGACTGGTCAAGGTTCTCGCCCACGTCAAACTCGGGATAATCCCCAGTCGCGCCGGTCAAAAGCGCCAGATTGCCGCCCGACGATGTGCCCCATATAGCAACGCGCGTGGGATCGATGCCGTATTCATCGGCATGCGCGCGCAAAAAGCGAATGGCGCTCTTTACATCGATAAGGCATGCCGGGAAGGGCGCTTCTTCGGATGCGCGGTGCTCAATGGACGCCACGACGTAGCCTTGACGCGCAAAGCTCGCCAGCTGCGGCAGCTCGTTATACTCGTTGGGGTACTGCCATGCGCTGCCCTGTACGAATACTATCAGCGGCGCGGGCGTACGCTTTGCGATATCCCACGGCAGTGCAGGACGCAGCAGCTGCATCTTGAGTGCGCGCTCGCCGGGCTTGGAAAAGACTATGTCGGGAACTTGGGACGCCATGCCCAGACCGCGCGCATCACCCATTATGGTGCGCATGCCCTCGACCACAGTTGTCTCGGTCGGATAGAACTTATCATATTGATGCAGTGTAGTGTCCATTACATTCACTCCCCTGTCTTTTTGTAAAATTATAATAGCACACGCGGCGGCCGTTTGCAATACTCGCGGCGCTTATAGCACTATATCGCCCGGGCGATAACCCTCGGGCAGCTCCTCTTCCTCGACAAACTGAATGCTGTCGTCGGACAAAATGGGCAGGAATATCTCGTACGGCATCGGGTCGAACTCGCATGCGTATGAGCTGGAACCGAACCAGCCGCCCTCCACCGCGCGCAGGTGCAGGTCGCGCGCGAACTTGGTGCGATTGCAGCAGTCGTGTACCGCAATGGGCCACTTTTCGCGCGAAGCCTGAGCCATAAATTTAAGCGTCAATTCGTGGCTCCATATCGGCGACACATAGCCGTGGCGCGATATGTACATGTTTTCGCCCCAGTAGTTGCCTATGTTATTGGCATTTAGGTGCAGCTCGGCGCAGTTGATGAACTCAATGCCGGTAGCGAGTATGGCATCCTTCTTTTCAAGTGCCTTTTCGTAGAAGTCGGGCGTCATGGGCGTTTCAATGCCCACATGCGGTATGTACTTCTTGGCTAAGGCGATTGCTTCTATCACCTTGTCGGAGCAGTTGGTCGCGCCCAAGTTAAAGCGCAACTCGTTTAGGCCCGCCTGAGCCAGCGCGCGCAGGTTTTCTTCAGTTGCGAGCGTGCCGTTGGTGTACATATGCTGATATATGCCCGCCTCATGAAAGCGCTTTATTATGCCGTAGTACTTCTCGATCTCCATAAACGGCTCGAGGTATACGTACGCGACACCCGAGGGGCGCTTGTATACATTGAGCAGCAGATCCAGATCCTTTTCGTAAAAGCGTGTGCCGCCTATTTCCCACATGCCCTCGCCTATCGGCGGCTGACAGTCCAGTTCGCCGTAGTTATAGCAGAAACGACACTCCAAATTGCATCGATTTGTCTTGCGAATCGCGTTGAGTCCGTTGCCGGTCAGACAGGAGCGGCAGCCGCGCGCAAAGCACTCGTCGGGTCCCACGTAGTACGTGCGCCCGCCCAGCGACTTTAGGTCGGGAATATCCGCCATAAGAGCGGCATCGCGCTTATCTATCGCCGCCTCTATCTGTGCATATACCGAATATATTATTTCGTACTGATGCGGCAGTATCTCTTCACCTTCGGGCAGTTGTGCGAAAAATTCAAACCAACTCAGCGCATCGCGCTTTGATATCTTCATCTGTGATTACTCCTTGGCATTTTGGTCTTCCGCATAAGTATGACACGTGCGGTAATGCTTGTCAATGCCGCAAATTATACTATTAAGCAAATTTTCTCAATATGGGCTTTACAAAACGGGCATCATAGGTTATACTGGTTATACGTATAAGTGATACGTATAAGCATAGTCGCAACATAAAGCGGCAAGGGAGCGTTTTATATGGATAAAACCACTCAACGCAAGGCCGTTACCGCGCGCGATGTCGCCGAAGCATGCGGCGTATCCCAGGCAACGGTATCGTACGTGATCAACAATTCATCGGGCGGGCGCATAAGCGAGAGTACGCGTCAGCGCGTGCTGGATACGGCGCGTCGCATGGGGTACTGTCCATCGCAGAGCGCGCGCTCCATGCGCATGAGCCGCGCAATGGCCGTGGGCATTGTATTGGGCGGCAACAGCCTGTCACTGGGCGTATCGCACGCACTGCGCGGCATTAAGCAGCGCATGGACGCCGCCGGATACGCGCTAATGCTGCTCAGTGATGAAGAGGACATGGAGCACCGCGCGGACTACCTGTCGCAATATCGCGCCGGACGCATTGACGGACTATTGTTTTTGTTCCGCGAGATGTCGGATGAATTGATAAACGAACTGCACACGCAGCACATACCCTATCTCGTGCTAAGCGAGCAGGGCATATCGGGCGAAAAGATTTCTCTATCCAGCGGATATGACAAGGCGCTAAAGGACTGCGCGCATCTGATGCGCGAGCGCGGATACAGGCGGGTAAAGTACTATTCATTCCAGCGCGGCGAAGTGCTCCATTCGCGCAAGTTCAACCTATTCACAAAGGCAATTAATGAAGAATTCCCGGACGCGGATGTTGAGCGCATAGTATACCGCGCGGATCAAATGACCGATGAAGAGATACTGGACAAGCTCTATAGCGACATGCACACCGGCGGATTTGACATAGCGATTACGCCGCACGCGCGCCTGGGGTGGATGGCGCAAAACGCGATAATGCGCGACAGGCTTGCCACTCCGCAGCACATAAAGCACATATGCCTATCCACCGCGCACCCGTTTGCGCTTGTTTACCCTTCGATTACCATGATAGATATACCCCTGACACCTCTTGGTGAAACCGCCGCCGCGTGCATGCTCAATATGCTCGCGCCCGGTAAAAATGCCGAATCGGTAACCGGCGTGCCGCAATGCAGCCTGAAAGCCGGAATGTCCACGCTGTAATCAAAATTCAAAAAATAAAAAATGGGAGTTGAAATATGAGAAAGCTTTTTCCGTACATGAAGCCTCAGTTCAAGCGCTATGTACTGTCAATGCTGCTCAAGGCCAGCGGCACATTTACCGATCTGCTCATACCCATGATAATGGGCGTGCTTATCGATAACGGCATAGCGACGGGTGATACCGACATGGTTGTGCGGCTATGCATTTTAATGCTGATCGTCGCAGTCGCATCAATGACGATGAACCTGAGCGGTCATTACCTATCCGCACATTCCACACAGGCGATGGGCGAAAACATGCGCAATGCGATATACAAGCACATACAGGGCATGACAATCGCATCGGTCGACGATGTAACGACCGCGTCGCTGATTACGCGCAACACAAACGACGTCGAGCACGTAATACGCACGCTGCTCATGGTCGCCCGCATGATGATGCGCGCGCCCATTACCGCGATCGGCGGCACAATACTGGCGCTGTTCATCGATCCGTGGCTGACGCTGATACTGCTGTGCGGCATGGTGCTATTGGGCACGGTGTCGGTATCGGTATACAAGGTCACGCGCCCAATATACGCGCGCGTGCAGAAGTCGGTCGACCACATGACCGCGGTGCTGCGTGAAAACCTGGACGGCATACGCGTCGTTAAGGCGTTTAATAAGCAGGATTACGAGCTTGACCGCTTCGACACGCAGTCGCACGAGGTCAGGAATCACGAGATACGCGCGGGTATGTTTAATTCATTCATGAGCCCGGGCATCGCGTTCATATCCTCGCTGACCACTGCCGCGATACTGTATGCGGCGGGCTACAGGGTCAATTCGGGCGGACTAAAGATAGGCAGTGTAGTTACTATACTGAACTACATAAACATGATACTTAACGCCATGCGCACGATACCGCGCATGTTCATGATGTTCTCGCGCGCAAACACGTCCGCCGAGCGCATAAACGAGGTATTGGAAAACAAAGAGCACACGGTATACGGCAAGGAAACTATGCCTATGCCGAGCAGCGACTCCAACCCCGTGCCGGTGCTGGAGTTTAAGCACGTCACATTCCGCTATCCGGGCGCAAACGTGGACGCACTGCACGACATAAGCTTTGTGATACCCAGCGGCAGTACGCTGGCGGTCATAGGCAATACCGGCGCGGGCAAGTCCACACTAATGAACCTGGTACTGCGCCTATACGAACCCACCGAGGGCGAAATACTCTTTGAAGGGCGCAACATAGCCGAGTACGACCGCGACACGCTCGCGCGGCGCATAACCGCCGCCATGCAGCAGTACAGCATATTCGCAATGTCCATACGCGACAACATACTACTTGACAAGCCGCTGGACGAAGAAAGGCTCAAGTCGGCGGTCGAGTCGGCACAGCTGAGCGAAACCATAGACAGCTTCAAGGACGGCTACGACTACATGGTGGCGCAGAACGGCTCCAACCTGTCGGGCGGTCAGAAGCAGCGACTGAGCGCGGCGCGCACGCTGTACCGCGGTAGCGACTTGGTGGTGCTGGATGACGTGTCTTCGGCGCTGGACTACAGTACCGACCTGCGCTTAAGGCGCGCACTAAAAGAAAACTACAAGAGCACATCGGTCATGCTTATATCGCAGCGAATCGCATCGGTGCGCAGCGCGGATCAGATACTTGTCATGCACACCGGGCGCGTGATGGGCATTGGCACGCACGACGAGCTGGCCGCATGCTGCCCCACCTATCGTGAGATATGTGAGACGCAGAATGTCGATATACCGGCGAAAGGAGCGATTGCCGTATGAAGATAATCAAAGACGCGGATCAGCGCAGGCGTTTCGGCGCGCTATGGCAGCTCGTGATGTACATGCTCCGGTATAAGATGATATTCGTATGCGTTGTCGCGGTGGTAATCGCCTCCAACCTGCTGGCACTGGTCATACCGCAGATAACCGGCGTTATCGTCGACGCGCTCGTGCCCGGCAATGTCGACTTCGGCATAGTGCTGGATAATGTAATCAAGATAGCGCTCATCGCGCTGCTTACATACGGACTAAGCGTAATACAGAGCGTGCTTATGCTGCACGCCGCCCAGAAGGTCGTGGTCGACCTAAGGCATGACGTGTTCCAAAAGCTCAGTAGGCTTCCGGTCAGCTTTTTTGACGGAAACACTAAGGGCAATATACTTGCCATACTGGTATCCGATATAGACAATATATCCGAAACCGTATCGGCCGATGCGATAACGCTATTAACCGGTATGGTCACGCTCGTCGGCGCGATAACGATGATGCTGCGCATATCGCCGCGGCTCACGCTGGTGTTCGCAGTCACTGTGCCTATAATGTGCGTGGTCGCGTACTTCGTCAAGAACCGCGCGCGCGTGCTTTTCCGCGAAAAGAAGAACTGGTTCGGTAAGCTGTGTGGATATGCCGAGGAAATGATAACCGCGCAAAAGACCGTAAAGGTGTACGGTATAGAGGACTATAACGAAGAGAAGTTCGACGACATGAGTGAAAAACTGCGCATAGCCGGTGCCAAGGCCGAGTTTGCCTCCTCCACAATGATGCCGCAGATGAACTTCATAAACAACCTAAACTACATTGGCATATGCGCGTTCGGCGCGCTGCTGGCTATATCCGGCGGCATATCGATAGGCAATATATCCACATTCACGCTGTATGCCAAGAAGTTCTCCGCGCCCATAGTCGATACCGCTAACATAATCAACATGCTGCAGGCCACGCTCGCCGCATGTGACCGCGTTTTCGGCATACTCAATTCGGATTCCGAGCCCGATATTTCGGCATTGCCCGCGGGTAACGCCGAAAAACGCGCACTGCCCGCGCCTAAAGATGTGCGCGGAGAGATACGCTTCGAGCACGTCAATTTCTCGTATATACCGGGCAAGCAGGTGCTTAACGATATCAGCTTTACCGTAAAGCCCGGCGAGCGCATAGCCATAGTCGGCGCGACCGGTTCGGGCAAGACGACTATAATAAGCCTGCTAATGCGCTTTTACGAATGTACGGACGGGCTAATCACGATTGACGGCATGGATATACGCACATTGCCGCTCGCCGTACTGCGCAGTTATATCGCGCTGATATTACAGGATAGCTGGCTGTTTGAGGATACGGTGCTCAATAACATAGCATACGCCGCGCCGCCCGAGCGCAGCGACCCCGAGGTGGTAAAGCAGCTGTGCCGCGACATAACGGTGGATGAGTTTATTAACACGCTGCCCAACGGATACGACACAATGTTGCGCGCCGATTCGGGCGGACTGAGTCAGGGACAAAAGCAGCTGATGAGCATTGCCCGCACATTCCTGTGCGACCCGCCGGTATTCATATTGGACGAGGCGACATCGTCGGTCGATACGCTGACCGAGCAGCACATACAGCGCGTAACCGCCAACGTCACCCGCGGCAAGACCAGCATAATAATCGCGCACAGACTGTCCACAATACGCGGCGCCGACCGCATAATAGTAATGCAGCACGGCTGCATACGCGAGGTAGGCAGCCACGACGAGTTGATGGCCAAGAACGGCATGTACGCGGATCTGTATAGGAGTCAGTTTGTGGAGGTGGCGTAGTGCGTTTGGGAGCTGTTAGCCGTTAGCGGTTAGCT
>CAYTOU010000053.1:6777-11829 GCA_964439295.1 uncultured Oscillospiraceae bacterium | reverse complement strand
TCTTTAATGATCGCAACTTTATCACAGAGCTTTTCTGCCACTTCAAGCACATGTGTCGAGAAGAATATGGCGCCGCCGCTATTGCACATATCGCGCATCATGCCTTTAAGCGTATGAGAGGCCTTAGGATCAAGCCCGACAAAAGGTTCATCCATTATGATCAGTTGCGGTTTGTGTAGCCATGCCGAGATAATCGCCAACTTTTGTTTCATGCCATGTGAAAACGCCGCGATTGGCTGGGAAAGGCTTTGCGTCAATTCAAACATATCGGCATACCCGTATATGCGCTGTTTTCTTTCGGCTGTGCTGACGCCGAATACATCCGCAATGAAGTTCAGATATTGTATGGCAGACATAAAGTCGTATAAATCGGGATTGTCCGGTATATACGCTATCTTGCGCTTGCATGCCAACGGATCCGACTTGATTGAAGTTCCGCCGATTGTTATTTCACCTGAATCGAAATTCAGTATTCCGGCAACAGACTTAATGGTCGTGGTCTTACCCGCGCCATTGTGACCTATAAATCCGTATATTTCACCCGGCGCGATATGCAGTGACAAATCGTCAACGGCTTTCTTATCGCCGTAAACCTTAGTCAAATGTTGAATGTTTAGCATACGAATAACCCTCCTAAGGCATGGACATATGTGATAATAATTAAGGTTAATGCGACTTATAACCTGCCTGCGATTATACAGGTAAAGCAGTTGAATATCAATGGAATCATGTATGAGTTGTCATAAAAGCGGTGCAAAATGCTCATAATATGCGATGTACCAACGCAGTAAAAAACAGCAGTTCCGATGATCCATTCATCAGAACTGCTGTTTTTATCTCAGACGACATCAGATGTTGTCACTGTTGTCGCTTTCTGTTTCGTTTCCTTCTCCGCCATCTTCCATGCTTTCTTCTTCGCTTACTTCAACTTCTTCGTATTCATCCGTATACTCTTCTTCGGGAGAATCGTCATCTGTCTGTGAGTCACTTTCAATGGTTACGTCCTCTTGAACATAGCTGTAATCCTCGGTAGGTTCTTCAGCGATCTCTTCCGGTTCGGAAATTTCCATGCGCGTGCCACATTCGCCGCAGAACTTTACGCCAGGTGCGTTCTCATATCCGCATACGGGGCATATGAGCTTGGACTGGTTAGAAGACAGGCGAGCACCACATTCACCGCAGAACTTCATTCCGGCATCATTAGCGGTGCCGCATACGGGACAGATGGACTTATCGGAAACGGCAGTTTCCTGTGTCTTCGCCTTATTGGCTTCTTCAGCTGCCTTACGTGCTTCTTCGGCGGCTTTGCGCGCTTCTTCAGCCTTACGAGCCTCCTCGGCCTTGCGTGCTTCCTCAGCCAAACGAGCTTCTTCGGCTTTACGTGCTTCTTCGGCCTTGCGCTCCTCTTCGGCACGTATCAGTTCGGCTTTAGCTTCTTCGGTTTCATGTATCTGCTGCTGAACCTGGTTGAAAGAAGCACCGATCTCACCAAACGCATCCGCACCGAGCTTTTCTATCGCCATTATGCCTATATCGGTGTAAAGCTGCTGCTCATGTGCCTTAAGCTCGGCAATCTTCTTATCGCATTCCTCGCACTTAAGAGTGAACTCATCCTTGGTCTCAGTAGCCTGCTCATTAGCGCCGGTAATCAAAGAGCTTAAGCCTTTGACAAGGCTATCAAACTTATCCTTGAAAATATTAGCCATTGCTATAACCTCCATTCACAGCCCGTAATCCCACCGATACGAGCCGATTGTATTCAATATGAACGGCATATCATACCTCTCTGATTATAACATAAGACTGTGACATATTCTACCTCAGTGGAATAATTTGTCGCGTTTTCTGGAACGATTTATAGGCGTCGATGTGAACAAACATAGATGTATGTGACATTGAGCATCGAGTTTAAGTGCGCTCGAATATTGTAAACAATCGAATTTATCTGAATTATGGGGCTTGACATCCGGCATGCGCGACTCTATTATCATATGGAGCACACTTTTTGCTCATTATAGAGGAAACGAAAACTGCTGAGGTGTAGTATGGCACATGTAAAGGATATGACTCACGGCAAACCATGGAAGCTGATAATAATGTTTGCTCTGCCGCTTATGGCAGGCAATGTGTTTCAGCAGATGTATACGTTGGTCGACACTGCCGTTGTGGGACAGTTTGTCGGTGTAGAAGCGTTGGCTTCGTTAGGCGCTGCCGATTGGCTAAACTGGCTGGTATTGGGCATACCTACCGGATTTGCTCAAGGATTTTCGATACTTATGAGCCAAACCTTTGGTGCGGGCGATAGCGATGGCTTAAAAAAGAGCGTTGCCATGTCGATCGTGCTGTCGGTAATAGTCGCAATAGCTACACTCGTACTTAGCGAGCTTCTGCTTTTACCAACTCTTCGACTGCTTAACACACCGGACAATGTATTGCCGGGTTCGCTTTTGTATCTCCGCATATATTTCGCCGGCATACCGGTATCTATGGCGTACAATCTGCTTTCCAGCATGCTACGCGCATTGGGTGACAGTCGCACGCCTTTGCGCGCCATGATTGTCGCCGCGCTTACGAATGTGGCGTTGGACCTTCTGTTCACGGTGGCTTTGGGCTGGGGCATTGCTGGTGTTGCAATTGCGACCGTTATCGCACAGGTGGTTTCCATGATATACTGCCTTACGGTTGCGCTTAAGCTAAACGAAGTCAAGCTGCAACGCAAGCACTTTGAGCTTGATAAAGCCGTCATGAAGCAGTTGGCATCATTAGGTACGCCTGTTGCATTGCAAAACACGATTATATCAGTAGGCGGTTTGTGCGTGCAGTACGTGGTAAACGGATTCGGATTTATATTCATAGCCGGATTTACCGCGACCAACAAGCTGTATGGATTGCTTGAGATGGCGGCTGTATCTTTCGGATACGCCATCAGCACATATACCGGTCAGAACTTAGGCGCACAGCGCTACGACCGCATTAAAAAGGGCGTACGCTCATCGACTGTTATGGCGCTTATCACTGCATTTGCGATAGGTGCTGCAATGATTCTGTTTGGAAAGCATGCGCTCATGCTGTTCATATCGGGCGAACAGGAAGAGGTTGCGCAAGTTTTGGCGATTGCATATAGATATCTGGTAGTCATGTCCTCATGCCTGCCGATACTATACATATTGTATGTATACCGCAGTGCACAGCAAGGCATGGGCGATACCGTTATCCC
This sequence comes from uncultured Oscillospiraceae bacterium, assembly GCA_964439295.1. Lineage (GTDB taxonomy): Bacteria > Bacillota > Clostridia > Christensenellales > Aristaeellaceae > Fimadaptatus. The sequence continues at coordinate 8,612 of CAYTOU010000053.1, read as the reverse complement.
CATGCTATCCGGTGCAGCTGAACTAATCATGCGCGTAGGCGCGGCACTGTTGCTACCGAATCTGATCGGACAGGATGGTATATATTTGGCTGAGGTTGCCGCATGGACGGGCGCAGCGGTGCTGCTCGTTATTGCATATATCCAAAAAGAACGCAAATTTCCAAATAAATCATATGTGGAGGAAAACTAAATGAAACCATTGATAGGCGTACTCGCCGCATATAATCCCGACAGAGCTAATTATGTCACCCGTGAAAACTATCTGAAGCTCCTGCGCGATGCGGGTGCTGCCGTTGTTATATTACCGATGTCTGACACCACCGAGATGGACAGCATGCTGGATTTGTGCGATGGCATACTGCTTACCGGCGGCGATGACGTTGAGCCGGCACGTTACGGTGAAGAAACATTGCCGTGCTGCGGCGATATAACTTATGAGCGCGATGCGTTTGAAATACCGCTTATACAGCGCGCTGCAGAACGCGACATACCTATGTTCGGCATATGTCGCGGCATACAGGTGCTCAATGTCGCTTTGGGTGGAAGCTTGTATCAGGATGTTGCGGCACAGATAGCGCCGTCCGCTCAAGCGCACAGTCAGCCCGAACCGTACGGCGCTCCTACGCACAGTTTGACCATAGTGCCCGATTCGCCGCTAAATAGGCTATGGAAGAGCGACACGATGATGGTAAACAGCATGCATCATCAGGCTATAAAGCGCGTTGCAGACTGTCTAAAGCCCATGGCGTATGCGCCGGAGGGATTTGTTGAGGCAGTTGATATGCCCGGCAAGCTGTATATACGCGCCGTACAGTGGCATCCCGAATACATGATAGAGGATTGCGTACCCAAGGATATATCCGAGCCGCAGCATGCTATGGCATGTGAATTCGTAGAAGCAGTTAGGAAGGCTCAAGCGCGCAAATAAATCAGCGTGATAATAGATTGGAGGCATATATGGCGGATATTGTTGTAATCGGTTCTGCTAATATGGATACGGTCTATAGTGTCCGGCATATTCCGGCGCCGGGCGAAACGATAATCGCAAAAAGCGTAATGCAAAATCCGGGTGGCAAAGGAGCAAATCAAGCTGTCGCAGCCGGTAAGCTTGGCGGGCACACCGCTTTTATAGGTGCTGTCGGCGCAGATGCTGCTGGAGATGCGCTTCGCTCTTCTCTGCAAAGTGCCAATGTTGAAACGAACGGACTAAAAATAAGCCAGGAACCGACGGGCAGTGCCTTTATATGCGTGGCCGACTCTGGCGAAAACAGCATAGTCGTATACCCGGGTGCCAATGCATGTGTTAATGTCGACGATATACATGCATGTGAACAGCTTATCGCATCTGCTAAGGTCTGCGTCATGCAACTTGAGATTCCGTATGATACTGTATGGCAAGCAGTGCGACTTTGCCATAAGCATGGAGTACAAGTGCTGTTAAATCCGTCACCGGTGACGACGATACCCGATGATGTATTGGCAGCTACTGACGTGCTTGTGCCTAACGAACACGAAGCGCAAGCCTTGATTGGCTGCGATCCTACAGAAGATGCACTAAAAGGGTATTGCGAAGCAAAAGGGATAAAGCGCATCATCATGACAATGGGCAGTACCGGAGTATGGAATGTAACCGCAAACTCTTCTGAATTTTATCCCTGTAACAAGGTAAAAGCTGTCGATACGACAGGCGCAGGCGATTGCTTTTTAGGCGCATTGGCTGCACATATTGCAAACGGTCGCAGCATCGATGAAGCAATACGCTTTGCAATGGCTGCATCTGCGATTACTGTGACGCGTGCAGGTGCACAACAAGCCATGCCCGATTTGGATGAAGT
>CAYTOU010000053.1:0-6677 GCA_964439295.1 uncultured Oscillospiraceae bacterium | reverse complement strand
AGCTATGATGAAATAGTTCGCTTGTTGGGTAAGCTGGGGCATACTGCCGATGGATTCGCGTTTAAGGGTTCGCGCGGTTATCTCGTCGATATGGATACGCCGCAAGACAGTCCGGCGGCGCGCGATCTGGTTGCGCGCGGTATGGCACGTCCCGATGATGACCCGCTTTATGTGGTCGCAATAGGTGCCATAACCAATGTAGCCAGCGCGCTCATTATGGAGCCGCGCTTGGCACGCAAGATAGTTGTCGTATGGCTTGGTGGTCAGCCGCTTTCATATCCGTTTGCATACGAGTTCAACCTTATGCAAGATGTGCCCGCAGTGCGCACGGTACTGGATTCCGGTGTACCGTTCATACTTGTGCCGTGCATGGGTGTGGCATCGCACTTGCTGACAAATTTGCCCGAGCTTAGAGAGTGCATAGGCGGCAAAAACGAGCTGTGCGATACGCTGATTGATATAGTGGCGCAATTCAACGGCGATCACTTTGCCTGGAGCAAAGAAATCTGGGATATATCGACCGTCGCGATGCTGATAAATCCGGATTGGGAACCGGCAGTTATCGAGCACAGTCCTATCTTAACGGATGATTGCCATTGGGCTATCGATCCGCGCCGTCATCCGATTAAGGTCGCATATTCCCTCCAGCGCAATCCGATATTCCGCGATATGTTTAAAAAGCTCGCGGCATTTAAGGCGAAATAAGGTCTTTCGTTTTCGCTTTGGCTTCTCTACATGTTTGACTTCTGATAAGAAATCGGCATGCAGGGGAGCCTTTGCTATTTCTAATTGAAAATACAGTAAGTTACCCTCATAAAATGTCAGTAAATGTACTCTAACCCATTGACATATACCATGTGGGGGTATATAATGTGCTTGACATGATACCCCGATGGGGTATGTCAAGAGGAGGAAGCGAATGGTTGACGAAAATATGGAAGACAAAAATGACTGTCCGGAATGTTCAGGAGTCTGTGAGCATTGCCGACATAAATCCACGTCACGCGATGCGGAGCTTCAGCGGCAGATGCAGAATCGTCTAAGCCGCATAATAGGTCAGCTTGGCGGCATTAAAAAGATGCTGGACGATAATCGCTACTGTGGTGATGTGCTTACGCAAATAGCAGCTGCCGAAAGTGCTTTGCAGGCACTCGGTTATATGGTACTGCGTGATCATATGGCCAGTTGTGTCGTCGAGCAAATACGGCAAGGCAATAATGATATCATAGACGAAACCGTTGAACTGATGAAGAAATTGAAATAAGGGGCGATACCGGTAACGATGAAAACCGATAGATTCAGTGTGACAGGCATGACATGTGCTGCATGCCAGGCGAATGTTACACGCGCGGTAAAGAAGCTCGATGGCATTAACGATGTCGATGTAAGTCTGCTCGCCGGTCGAATGACGGTAAAGTATGACGAAAGTAAGGTCACGTCGGACGCGATTGCACAAGCGGTGCGTGATGTCGGCTACGGTGCCGAGCTTGAAGGTACATCCGCAAAAGAAGGCGAACGCGATTTCCGCGCGCAGTGGCGCAAGCGTCAGCAAGCTGCGGAAAAAGAGCGTGCAAGCATGCTCAGACGCTTGGTATCTTCGATCGTACTGCTTGTACCACTTATGTATATTGCCATGGGTAGCATGATTGGACTGCCTATGCCGAGTATATTTTCCGGCATGGAAAACGCGCTTATTTCGGCATTTACACAGTTTTTGATATCACTCATTATCATAATAATCAATCGCAAATTCTATATAGTCGGATACAAAGCATTGGCTAAGCGTGCGCCAAATATGGACTCGCTTGTGGCAGTTGGTTCCAGTGCATCGCTTCTGTACGGTATATTTGCGCTTTATATGATGATGTATGGGCTTGGACATGGCGATATGGTGCGAGTTCACAGCTATGCGCATGAACTGTACTTTGAATCGGCTGCCATGATACTGGCGCTTGTCACGGTGGGCAAGTATCTCGAAGCCCGATCCAAGGCAAAGACATCTTCCGCGCTTGATAAACTCGTCGATCTGGCACCGAAAACAGCGATTGTCCTTCGCGATGGTGTTGAGGTCGAAGTACCTGCCGAATCGTTGAAGGCAGGCGATGAGATTATCATCAAGCCCGGCATGAGCATACCTGCCGATGGTGAGGTAATACAGGGCAACGGCTTTGTAGATCAAGCCGCGATTACCGGCGAGAGCATGCCTGTCGAAAAAAACATAGGGGACAGCGTCATATCGGCGACAATCAACCGTAACGGTTCATTCCACATGCGCGCGTCCAAAGTCGGTGACGATACTACGCTTGCGCAGATAGTGCGTCTGGTCGATGATGCGGGCAATTCAAAGGCACCTATTGCGCGTCTGGCCGACAAGGTCAGCGGAGTATTCGTACCGGTGGTAATCGGAATTGCCCTCGTAACCGCAATAGCATGGCTGGTAAGCGGTCAGAGCTTTGAATTCTCTCTATCATGCGCAATATCAGTACTTGTAATATCATGCCCGTGCGCGTTGGGACTTGCCACGCCCGTTGCTATAATGGTGGGCACAGGTAAGGCCGCCGAAATGGGCATACTGATAAAGTCAGCGGAAAGTCTGGAACTGCTGCATTCCATAGACACAATTGTGCTTGATAAGACCGGAACGATAACTTCGGGTCATCCGTCGGTTACAGATGTTATATCAGTTGACGAAAGCATTGACTCGCGCACATTGCTTGAATATGCGGCAGCACTGGAATCGGGAAGCGAGCATCCGCTAGCCGCTGCAATAATGGAACGTGCAGCAACGGAAGGCATAACGGCACGAAATGCAACTAACTTCGAAGCGGTTGCAGGTTTAGGCATAAAAGCCGAGATAGATGGTCACAATTGGCTTGCGGGCAATAAGGCGTTTATGGAGCATGAAAATGTGCTTAGCGGCGATACATCCGAAAGCATCTGCAAGAGATTGGACGATCTGGCGCAGGCTGGAAAGACACCTTTGCTTTTCGCAATGGACGGCAGAGTTGTCGGCATAATAGCGGTCGCGGATACTATACGTCCTACCAGCCGTGCGGCAATAGAAGCGTTCAAAGCGCGCGGATTGCATGTGGTTATGTTGACCGGCGACAACGCAGCGACTGCCGAGGCCATTCGCGCCGAACTGGGCATTGAAGAAGTTATATCCGATGTATTACCTGCCGATAAGGAAAGCCACATACGTGCACTTCAGGAGCGCGGTCGTCGCGTTGCAATGGTGGGCGATGGTATAAACGATGCACCGGCGCTTACACGCGCCGACATAGGCATTGCGATAGGCGCAGGTACCGACATTGCAATAGACTCCGCCGATGTGGTACTTATGAAGAATTCGCTGATGGACGTGGTGCGCGCAATCGAATTGAGTCAGGCTGTTGTGCGCAACATACACATGAACCTGTTCTGGGCATTCTTCTATAACGTGCTAGGTATACCGGTCGCGGCAGGTGCATTGTATCCGCTATTCGGGCTTAAACTCAGCCCCATGATAGGCTCGGCGGCAATGAGCTTAAGCTCGGTATGTGTCGTTAGCAATGCACTGAGATTGCGCCTGTTTAAGGGCAGCCAAGACGAGGCTGAAACACGTGAGGTAGTACAAAACGTGTTGGAAAGCAATCAACCGACAGAATCGGCACCGAACGATGCAATTCCAGAAAGTGACGACAGTATTTCAAAAAACGACAATAACGGCGGACAAGATTCCGCCGATAATGAAGGAGATGTTCTTATGACAAAGGTATTGACAGTAGAAGGTATGATGTGCGCACATTGCCAGGCGCATGTAACAAAGGCACTCAGCGGTGTGGCGGGCGTAAAGTCCGTAGACGTAAATCTGAACACCAAGCTGGCGACAGTTGAGCTTGCATCCGATGTAAGCGACGATGTACTTACTGCGGCTGTTGTCGACGCGGGCTATACCGTAACTAAGGTGGAGAGCAAGTAAGACATTTTGGTACGGTAGCATCTTGCTTCGCAACGGAAAGTGAGAGGAAGAGCTGCAGAGACACACAAAAGCTCCTTTATGTCAGGCGGTTTTGCCCGGTGTAAAGGAGCTTTTGCTTTATGGATTTCTGAAAAGCATATCAGAGCACTTCGATTGAGTCATCGCCATCGATCAGATACACATGGTCATCCTGTATACGAAGTTGCAGCAGTTTTTCCTTTTCGGGTGATTCGATATACCAATCGCCTTTTTCGTCCGGCTTTATATGCCAACCTTTGATTCGCGGCTCTTCGTCGGATGCGATTGCGCATATACGTAGGTGTTGCTTGCACGGCTTTGCATCTACCCAGTTGTAAATCAAGGCTGAACCTTCTTTAGCCTGATCTTCATAGTTCGGCAATGGATGATAGTTGCGATGTACATAGCCCCAATCAAACTGCATTTGAGAAGGTAACTCAACGCCATCGGCAAAGCATGCACATTCAAACAGCTTCATTGCCTCGCCACCGCGGCGAAATACGTATCTGTGCTCATCTGCCCGATGGACATTCAGCTTACAATCCCTATTGTTCATGGGGAAGTGAGTGCGCATCCGCAGAGGAATGGTAGTCTGCGCCTTGTCGATGATAAAGATTGCGTTTGGCAATAAGCTTACAAACGCACGCCTAGCCATACTTACGTTTTCATTGAACGCATCGGTAAGATCCATCGACAGTACATGCGCCCGACCGACGAATTCGCTACGCAGATTTCTTACGCGAGGCGGCTTGCGCTGATAGAAGTTACCATCCGCATTGTACATGGGTTCGATACACGCATATGGATCCACAGGCTTGCCAAATGGCTTTTCCGGTATTCCATTCAAAAAGTCGATTGTTGAATGCTGACTCGTTGAACAGGAAAATCGGTAGGCATTGAGCCTATAGCAACAATGTCCGCCATCCACGACCATGCGTTCTTTCCCTTGTACGAATTGGAATGAACCGTGATCTTGATGCCGGTGGGAGGTAACGTTCATGTACTCGTAACCTGCCTGCACTGCCAGTACACTTCTGGTATTTTCCCAGCTGTCACGCAGAATCACCTGACCGTTTTCAAACTGCATCTTTTCGCAGAGAGTCGCTTGAGTCGGTGTCATGGCAGGAGCCATATCCGGCTGCATCAATACCGCATGATAGCGGTAGTTATTTAAGAAGCCGAATGTAGCCATCTCATCCGAGCCTTGCTTGGGATCGGCATAGGTGGTTTCAAACAGCCAAGTGGCCAGTCCCGCTTCACGCGGCATTTTATCTTTCAAGCGTGCGGATATATGCACAAGCAGATCTCCGGTTGGACGGAAAATGGCGGCACTGTCGGCAAAGTTAATGGTACGGGGGACGACTTCATCCCCATCCCAAGGCTTCATGTGCATAAAGCTCGCGGCAAACCACGGTATCATTCGTCCATAGCACTCTATATCCACTCTGTTCGCCGCATCCGGACGTACACGCAGGAGCAATTCGTTTAGATGAGCTAATATGTGGCTCGAGTAGTTGCAATACTGCATCGACTCGCCATAGCTGTCCGTATTATAAAGCGAATAGGCATCACGCAGCATGGCAAGCGTGTTTTCTATAGCAGCTTCATCCTTCAGATATAGAGCACATACGCCATAGCCTTGCAAAATGACGCTGAACCAGTTGTTGATATGAGTATGTTCTCTCTGAATCTTCTGGCAATAGCGTAAGCACGGCTCCATGCCCTTTATGCGCAATGCTACTTCGATAGAAGCCTTTTCCTCATCGGTGAACAATCCATCACATAAATCCAGGATTTCGCACAGTGCAACACATATGTGCGAAGTTTCCAGCTGACCGATTAACGGTCGGCTAGAGTCGCGAAACCATGGACCAATCCACTCGACATCCGCGGTATCGCGTATCGTGAAGGCAACGTCGCGTATCCATTTGCCAAGCGCTTCATCGCGCTCTACATGCCACACAAACGCCGCATCACTGGCACGCTCCCAGCAGAGATGCCACCACTCTTGGGTATCACCCGGCTGTACAAGACCCGGATAACGTGTGTTGCGATAAGTGCGCTCTCGCAGTGCATTATAAAGCTTGTCTTGAAAACTATTCGGCTCAGCCATGCGAAGGCGATTGACTTCCAGCTCACTTACAAATCTTGACATGGTCAATACCTCTTATTTCCACTCTATTACCTTCAAACCGTTGCGGTGTGCTTCTATCATAGCAAGCATGATAGGACCAAACGAATGAGGCTCATTCTTATATGCCCGCACATCGCATAGATATGCTTGCAATGTTCCCTTAGCCTTGCCCTGGCCGGGGCATAGGCATCCATGGCAGCTTAGCTCAGTAGAGAAATCATCATGCAGGCAATAGTCAGCCAATCCCTGAATAGCCTTTTGCAGAACCGGCATATAAGTATCGCGATCCAATGCACCCGTACGAATGCCCACGCCTATAGCATACGCGATCAGTCCTGTGCCCGAGCTTTCTTCCCAGGCCAAGTCGCAGGCAATTGACTGCCGCCACAGCCCTCGCTCAGTCTGATACTTTATAAGCGCCTCGGCATGGCGCTGCATGCGCGTGGCAGCCTCCTGCCAATGTGGATCACTTTTAGGCAGGTACTGTAGCATATCCGCAAGACCTAAAATGCCCCAGCCATTGCCACGGCTCCAGTGATCCTGTGATATGGCATTTACATCGTC
>CAYTOU010000052.1:0-11935 GCA_964439295.1 uncultured Oscillospiraceae bacterium | reverse complement strand
GATGATATGTACGCCCAAGTCGATCAGCGGACCGCCGCCTGAACGCGACTTGTCGCCAAACCAGCCGCCCGGGCAGCCTTTGCGGCGCAGGTAGGTCGCCTTGGCATAGTATATATCGCCAAAGTAGCCGTTATCGATAAAGTCCTTAAGTATAGCGCAGTCGTTACCGAAGCGGCGCACAAAGCCTATCATAAGGAGCTTGCCGTTCTTATCGGCGGCTTCCTTCATGCGGCGCGCCTCATCGGCGTTCATTGCCATAGGCTTTTCGCACAGAACGTGCTTGCCGGCATTGAGCGCGGCTATGGCGCACTCGCAGTGCGCGGCGTTCCATGTGCACACGCTGACGGCGTCCAGCTCGGGCAGCTTTACCATCTCATGTACATCGGTATACAGGCGGGTTACGCCGTATTCCTTCGCGCGGCGCTGCATAGCCTTTTCGTTGATATCGCACAGTGCGTATATCTCGACATTGGGGTTGAGCGAATACGCGCGCAGATGCACACCCGATATGTTGCCGTTGCCTATGACGCCTATCTTAAGCTTCTTTTCCATTAAGTGAACCTCCTTTTTGATGTATTGATTTCGTTTTAAGTATAAACCTTTTCTTGCGTTTAAGTCAACCGCAATGTAACTTTTTCTTCACATTACGGCTTTGCAGTGGCAAGTCCATTCACGATTTATATTATACAGCATACCGGGCATTTAACGCAACCGCGGTGCAATCTCATGTGTTGTAATACAGTGCAGTATCTGCTTTTTATTTTTCAATTAAGTCGCATCTTTTTTAGAATGGCGCATTGACTGTTTTATGCCGCTGTGTTATGCTCATAATAATGCATAAATGCCGCTCAGGCGGCTATTGAAAGCGAGGCTTCTTTATCGATGAAGCGCTTTAATTGGAAAGACTTTATCAAAAACGTTGCCGTAATCGCGGTGCCTGTGGCGCTACAGAACCTACTAACGACGACCGGCAGCATGGTCGACACGATGATGATCGCGCCGCTGGGCGAAACCAGCGTGGGCGCGGTGGGACTGTGTGCGCAGTTTTCGTCGCTAATGTTCTCGAGCTATTGGGGCTTTATAGGCGGCGGCATGCTGTTCTTTGCGCAGTATTGGGGCAACGGCGATGACGAGGGCATAAACCGCTCGTACGGCATGACGCTGGGCTTTTTGTCCATAGTCGCAATTGCGTTCATGCTTTTTGCCACTTGTTTCCCGCATGTAGTAATGGGACTGTACACCGACAAGGAGTCCATACAGAAAATCGGCATTGAGTACCTGCGCGTTGTCGGATTTGCATACCCGCTTCAGATACTGTCCATGGGCATGAGCGCGCTACTGCGCTCCACCGAGCGCGTGCGCATACCGCTTTACGGCGCGGTGGCATCGGTGCTTACCAACATAGTGCTAAACTACCTATTAATATACGGTCATCTGGGACTGCCGTGCATGGGCATACAGGGCGCGGCGTTGGCAACCGTATGCGCCGCCGGCGTGAACGTGGGCGTCATCGCGCTATTGTCGCATAAGCAAAAGCACCCCTATGTGCTCAATGTAAAGCACCACTTCCACTGGACGCGCGAGGCGCTCGTCGCATACCTGCGCAAGTGCTTCCCGATAATATGCAATGAACTGCTGATAGGCGTAGGCAACATGGTAATCAATATGGTCCTGGGACGTCAGTCCGAGCAGGCCATCGCCGCCACCGCAGTGTTCCGCACGCTGGAGGGCTTTGTAATAGGCTTCTTCTCGGGCTTCTCGAACGCGTCATCGGTACTGGTGGGCAAGGAAGTCGGCGCCGGCAATCTGGACAGCGCATACGACCGTGCGACAAGATTGGTATACATGTGCGGCGGGTGCATACTGGTGTGCTGCCTGTTCCTGCTGGCAGTACACGTACCGCTGCTTCATATAATGAGCTTGAGCGGCGAATCGTTCAAGATAGCCGAGGGCATGCTGATTGTATACTGCATAGCCGCGGTCATCCGCATGTGCAACTGGGTACAGAACGACACGTACCGCTCGGCGGGCGACGCGGCATTCGGCACTATACTTGAAATCACGTTCATGTACCTGATGGTACTCCCCTGCGTATGCCTAAGCGGTCTGGTATTCGATGCGCCGTTCCTGTTGGTATTTGCGTGCTGCTATATAGACGAGCCCGTGCGCTGCGTAATGATGCAGCACCATATGTACTCGGGCAAGTGGGTAAAGCCGGTCACGCCCGAAGGCTTGGCGTCACTGCCCGCATTCAGGCAAAAGCACGCGCGCAAAGCCGCGGCATAAATCGTATTCACTTTAAAATAAACGCCTCCGATCGAAAGCACGACCGGAGGCGTTATTTTATTGAACCCGTTTAAAGTTGCCCAGTGTTTCGTTCACGTCCGACACGCACGCGAACGTATCCGGATAGGCGCTGATTATCTTTGTGAACTCGGTAATCTGATGCTTGTTTATCACGCATATGAGCATTGTCTTTTCGGTATGCGAATAGCCGCCTTCGGCGCGCAGTATGGTCGCGCTGTGGTGCAGCTTATTTATTACCTGTTCGGTAATCTCTTTGGGATGCGCGGTGATCATCTCGACCTTAAGCGCGCGCTGACCGCCCTTTAGCATGCTGTCGCTTATATGAGTCGTGATGTAACTGTATATGATGCACAGCGCAACCGGCTCGACATTATAGTCGTATACGAAATACGACATAAGCGCAACCACCGTATTGAGTACGAATATGACCTTCATCATAGAATATTCCGGGCGGCGCTTATGCACAAGTGCGGCGACGAAGTCAGTGCCGCCCGTGCTCGCGCCCAGCTTAATCGACGCGCCGTAAATCATGCCGTTTATCGCGCCCGACACGACCGGCGCCAGCAGCGTGCTGCGCCCGTCATCGGTGTGATATATGAATCGGCTTAAGTCGACTTTAGTCTGAAACATAAGTAGCGCACCCGAAAACACGAGCGAAAACGCAAATGTCTTGAGTGCAAAGTGCCTATCCACAAATATAAACGCCACAATTGCCAGCGGTATATTGATAATAAGGGACATATAGCCCACGCTAAAGTTAAACACATACTGCACCATAGTCGCGATGCCGTTTATGCCCGTCGGTGCAAACGCGTTATGCAATATGAAGATCTGGTAGTTAAGCGCCATTGCAGTCGCCAGAAATGCGAGCGCGACATACTCCCCCGCGCGCCGCACGCCTGTACTTAACATTGTGCTCAGTCCTCCCTTGTTTTGTTCGAGGACATTATAGCACCGTTTTTGACGGTTGTAAATTCATTTTTAGGTTCTTCTGATTGTTTTCTGTCATTTTCTTTGCAAAACTGTCGCATTATTGACGTGTAGTTATGTCGTAGTTCGCAGAGTGTGTCAAATCGGTACATCCCAGTTAAAATTTGCGCTTGACACTGCCGCGCATTTATATTATCATGTATCTGGTATAAATTGTGCAGTGGGAGTGGTAGGCATGCGCCTTGTCGCGATTGTGCTGGCCTTTTTGCTCGCGGCGTCCCTGGCCACGGGTTATGAGACTTGCGCTCTTCCTGAGCCCGCCCCTGCCTCTATGCCATCCGGCATGGCCGTCATGCGCGCAGTGAATGCACTCGAATGCAATCTGCGCATATCGACGGTGCGTAACGCGCTGGAATATATTAGACTTACGCCGCTTGCTGTTTTGCGCAGGATAATACGTGCGCTGTTGCTGTTTTTATTTGTCGCACCGATTGTGCGCAGTATGCAGTACATGCGCGTAACCATGGTGCGCATACGCAGGCGACTTGTTCTCTTCCTGATAAATCCGCCAAGATTGGCGCCTCCGGCATACATATTCGCATCGGCATAAGTCTGCAAAGGCTTGGCCTTGCAGATTTGTGCTCCTTGACTTTTGTTTAAGCACTTACATATCTGCAAAGGAGCGAATATAAATGCTTTGGAGTATTATATCGATAATCGTATCCATAGCTGCCTTCTGTGTGGCAGGTTACTTTTATAAGTGGGTTGCGGCACTGCCCACGGCAGGTGCTGACATAGAGCGCATAGGCAAGCTCATACGCGATGGCGCGTTCACGTTTATAAAGCGCGAATACCGCACGCTGCTTCTGTTCTGCGGCGCCGCGTCGATAATCATTTTCCTGATGTTCCCCAGCCCGATCTGGTCCACTGACAACATTGCCCTGAACGTGGGCATGGTTGCCTCGTACCTGTTCGGTTCTGTCCTGTCGGGCGCTGCCGGTATTATCGGCATAAGCATTGCCACTCTGGCCAATGTGCGCGCGGCTTCGGCGGCACGCAAGGGTTTGGCGCCCTCGTTCATGGCGGGTTTCCGTGGCGGCGCGGTTATGGGCATGGCTGTTGTCGCAAGCTCTCTGCTGGGCGCGGCGATACTGTACCTGATCACTCGCGATTCCGAGGCCATAATGGCGTTCAGCTTCGGTGCAAGCTCGCTTGCGCTGTTTGCTAAGGCTGGCGGCGGCATATTCACAAAGACCGCCGACATAGCTGCCGACCTGGCAGGTAAGGTTGAACTGGGCATACCCGAAGACGATCCGCGCAATCCTGCGGTTATAGCCGATAACGTAGGCGACAACGTGGGTGACGTTGCGGGCATGGGCGCAGACCTGTTCGATTCCAACGTAGCATCCCTGGCAGCAGCCGTTGTGCTGGCACTGCCTCTGGGCAGCGTTGACTTGCTGTTCTGCTTTAGCGCATTGGGTCTGCTGGCATCCATAGTGGGCGTATTGCTCGCAAAGGTAGGCCCCAGCGGCAATCCTGGCAAGGCACTCAACCGCGGCACTTACATCACATGCGGACTCTTCGCCGTATTCACGCTGATAGCATCGCTGATAAGCAATTACAGCCTGCGCATATGGGGCGCGGCGGTACTGGGCATGGCGGCCGGCGTCATAATCGGACTCACGAGCGAGTTCTTTACCGGTGACGATCGCAAGCCTGTGGCACGCGTTGCCGAGGCATGCAAGACCGGTCCTGCATTTACGATACTGTCGGGCATATCATACGGACTGTGGAGCACACTTCCCTCTATGGCAGGCATTGGTCTGAGCGCGCTGTTTAGCTATCTGCTGTGCGCACCTCTGGGCGAAGGTTGGGCCATATTCGGCATAGCCATTGCCGCGATAGGCATGCTGTCCGTCGTTGGCATGATTATTTCAAACGATGCATACGGTCCCATAGTTGACAACGCACGCGGTCTGGCCGAAATGTGCGGCCTGGGCGATGAAGTGCTCGAAATAACCGATAAGCTTGACTCTGCCGGCAACACCTCCAAGGCCATTACAAAGGGCTTTGCGATAGGCGCGGCTGGTCTGACCGTTATTGCGCTGCTGGGCGCATTTATCGAAACCGTAGCCGGTTACGGCGTAACGATTTCACTCGACCTTATGAACCCGATGGTGCTGTTCGGCATGCTGACCGGCGCAGCCGTACCGGCTGTGTTCTCGGCAATGCTAATACTGGGCGTTGACCGCAACGCACAGAAGATGGTTGCCGAAATACATCGTCAGTTCAAGAGCATACCCGGTCTTAAAGAAGGCAAACCCGGCGTACAGCCCGAATACGGCAAGTGCATTGACATAGCCGCGCGCGGCGCTATACGCGAGCTGGTTCCCGCAGGTCTGATGGCTATAGCCGCGACACTGCTGGTTGGCTTCATTGCCGGTGTTGAGGCTGTGGGCGGTTATCTGGCCGGTAATATTGTCTCCGGTCTGCTTATAGCGATGCTGATGAGCAACGCCGGCGGTCTGTGGGACAATGCCAAGAAGTACATCGAAGCCGGCAACTGCGGCGGCAAGGGCAGCGATGCGCACAAGGCCGCGGTCATTGGCGACACCGTAGGCGATCCTTTCAAGGATACCGCCGGTCCGTCCATCAACACTCAGATCACCGTTGTTTCACTGGTATCTTCGCTGGCAGCGGGCCTGTTCGTTGCCATGTCGTTGATTCATTAATAGACTAACCAAAAAGACACAAACTGGAGGACTCGAGATGCTGACATTCCTGGAGAACTTTTCTGCACTCACCTGGCAGATGGTCGTGATGTGGGTAATAGGCGCAGTGCTTATCTACCTGGCGATCAAGAAGGAAATGGAACCTTCGCTGCTATTGCCCATGGGCTTTGGCGCGATACTTGTCAACTTACCCAATTCGGGCGCAGTGGAAGTACTGGAAACTCTGTACAGTGCCGGTATCGATAACGAGCTCTTCCCGCTGCTGCTGTTCATAGGCATTGGCGCAATGATAGACTTCGGACCGCTGCTTTCCAACCCCAAGATGCTCTTGTTCGGCGCGGCCGCGCAGTTCGGTATCTTCTTTACGCTGGCAGTTGCGGCTCTGATGGGATTTGACCTGACCGATGCGGCATCTATAGCCATAATCGGCGCTGCCGACGGTCCCACTTCCATAGTTGTCGCCAATTATTTCAATACCAAGTACATAGGCGCAATAATTGTTGCCGCATATTCGTACATGGCCCTGGTTCCGATAGTGCAGCCCTTCTGCATAAAGCTGATAACGACCAAGGCGGAGCGCAAGATCCGCATGAAGTACAATCCCAGCTCGGTATCCAAGACCACGCGCATACTCTTCCCCATCATAGTTACCGCCATTGCGGGTCTGGCAGCACCGGCTTCCGTCGCGCTGATAGGCTTCCTCATGTTCGGTAACCTGCTGCGCGAGTGCGGCGTGCTGAACTCGCTGTCCGAAACCGCTCAAAAGGTACTTGCCAACCTGATCACGCTGTTCCTGGGTCTGACCGTGGGCGTGCGCATGCAGGCGCAGTACTTCCTGCAGCCCGAGACTCTTATGATACTGGCTCTGGGTCTGGTAGCGTTCATGTTCGACACTTTCGGCGGCGTGCTGTTTGCCAAGATACTCAACCTGTTCCTCAAGGAAAAGATCAACCCGATGATAGGTGCTGCCGGTATATCGGCATTCCCGATGGCATCGCGTGTTGTGCATAAGCTGGGTCGCGAGGCCGATGACGGCAACTGGCTGCTGATGCATGCGGCCGGCGCCAACGTGGCCGGTCAGATCGCATCGGTTATAGCCGGCGGTTTGATAATATCGCTGATGCAGCAGTTTGTACACTAATGGTGGGAGGATCGGAATATGAGCAACATAGATAACTTTCTTCAGACACTGCCGATAATGCTTCAGGGCATGGGCGGCATATTCATCGTAATGATCGTCATATACCTGCTGATATACGTTCTCAACCGCACTACCGGCAAGAAGAAGAATGGTGAGCAGGGCGGCAACTGATCGGTCTTACAAGAAGGCTGATTAAGGTAATTAAAAGCGGCTTCCGTCATACAGGCGACGGGAGCCGCTTTTTTATGCCATTTTAAGTAAGTCCTTTACACCCTCACAAAGTGCCACATCTGGGAGAAGTCATCGCCGTTTTCCCAATCGATTGCAAGTCCCATGTTCATAAGCACTGCGCCGCTCATCACCTGGTCATTTAACAGGTTGCGGTAGTGCGCATCTCGGTCTAGTCCGCTCAGGCGCACGTTTATGTACGCTTCCTCGGGCGCGGCACTGGGCTTATAGAACCATGCGACGAATTCGCTTTGGTCCTCGGCGACAGTCATCCATGCGGTATACGGACCCTGGAAGGGATCGCTGAGGCGGTAGAACGTGCCGTGCTGCACGAGCGGCCTTAGGCTCTTATAGTCGGCAATCTGCTGTGCGACCTCACTAAGTTCCTCATCCGACAGGCGGCACAGGTTGAGCTCGTATCCCAGGTTGAACGGGAATGCGACATTGCCGCGGAAGGACAACGGCTCGATACGCTTAATCTGCTCATTGGGGCATATGGACACGTGCGACGTGGTCATGACCGGCGGATAGCACAGGCTGGTGCCGTACTGTATCTTCAGGCGCTCCTCGGCATCGCTGTCGTCGCTCGCCCAGGTCTGCGGGAAGAATGCCATCATGCCGGGATCCATGCGCGCGCCGCCCGATGCGCAGTTTTCAAACAGTATATTCGGGAAGCGCGATGTGATGCGCTTCATTACATCGTACAGCCCCAGCACATAGCGGTGCATAAGCTCGTCCTGCCTATCCGCGGGGAGCGAGGATGTGCCCGGTTCGGTAATGCGACGGTTGCAGTCCCACTTGACGTATTCGATGTTTGCCGACTGCAGCACGGCGCATACACTGTCCACTATATAATCGCGCACCTCCGGGCGGGTCAGATCCAACACGAGCTGGTTGCGCCACTCCGACCGCTTACGCCCATCCACATGTATGCACCAATCGGGATGCGCGCGGTACAGGTCGCTGTCGGGCGAAACCATCTCGGGCTCAAACCAGAGTCCGAACTTCATGCCAAGTGCGTTTATGTCATTTGCCAATCCGTCAAGTCCGCGGGGCAGCTTAGGCGCATTGACGTACCAGTCGCCCAAAGACGAGCGCGAATCGTCCCTATGACCGAACCAGCCGTCATCCAGCACGAGCAGCTCCACGCCCACCTGCGCGGCCTTGCGCGCCATGTCCATAATCTTATCGTGATCGAACTTAAAGTATGCCGCCTCCCAGGTGTTTAGCAGCACCGGGCGCTCGCGATCGCGCCACACTCCCCTATACAGGCGCGTGCGCATCGCGGTATGCAGCTTCTGCGACATGCCGTTAAGTCCCTCATGCGAGAACGCCATTATCGCCTCGGGCGTTTCAAACGTATCGCCGGGATTAAGCTGCCAGGAGAACATGAACGGGTTTATGCCCAGCTGCACGCGCGCGCTCATGTACATATCGCACTCTACGCGCGCGATGAAGTTGCCGCTGTATATGAGGCTCAGACCGTACGCATCGCCCTGAGTTTCGGTCGTGTCGCGCTGCACGAGTGCTATAAACGGATTCTGCTGATGCGAGGATATGCCGCGCGTGGAGTCGATGGACATCTCGCCGCACTCCAGACGGCGGCGCACTATGTGATGCTCGCGCAGTGCGGTGCCGGACAGTTGCAGCATTTCATACGGCGCGTGCTTAAAGTCCATGCTGAGCGAAAGCGCGCTTTTGAGCGTGACGGCGCTTTGGCCGCCGTTTGTGATTTCGGCATGGCGGGTTATGAGACCGTTGCTTTCATAAACTGTATAGAATAGCGCCGCCTCCAGCCCGCTTACGGCATCTTTAAGATCTATGCGCAGTGTAGTCGCCTCGTCATCGCTTTCGCAGTACAGCGAAGGCATGCCCTTGAGCTGCGGCTTGCCGGGCAGTATCTCGTAGCCTGAATAGCGCAGGTCGATTACGCAGTGACCCGCGGCATCGCGCAGATCAAGCGCGGGCGCGCGGAAGTCGCTCGTGCCGTATGTCGGGTATTCAAACGGGAAGAACTCGCGCAGGAACATAGGATCGTCGGGTGCCTGAGAATCTATCATCTTTTTGCGGCGATACGGCGATTCGATATACCACCGCACGTCCTCATCGGGCACGCGTCTGCCATAATATACGTGCATGGGATAGCAATCGCGATATATATGAATGATATAGCTTACATCCCCTGCCGCAATATGGAAGAGGTTTTCACTTTGCATATACTTTATCGGCATAGTTTCTCCTTCCGCAGGTCATAGCCTGCTCTGTGCTGTTGAGAGTCATCGTTAATCAATTATAATATCGCATGCATGTATTTGCAAGGGATTTTGCTTACTTGAGTGCGCTTATACCGTGTGCATGCCTGTTTTCGGCTTGACGCATGCGATTGAGGCGTTGTATACTTTTCTTACAATAATTTATGTGATTGCAGTGAGGTGTTTTTTAAGTGCCCGTAATACTCGCATTCAATATACCGCCCGAAAAGCAAACTAAGCTGCGCATGCTGTGCGCGCTCGTAAAGGCGCAGTTTAAGCCGGTCGCGCCCGCCGATTACTCATTGACATTGGGCGAATTGATTTTGGGCAAAAGTGCCGCGCCCGACGCAAATGTCGATGCCGACACGTTCAACGATGAGATGTTGGTCATAGCTGGACTGGCGGGACAGAAGTTCAATCTATTCCTGCACGACTTTAAGCGCATGGGCATTCCCCCGATACCGCTAAAGGCAATGCTGACCGCGACAAACGCCGAGTGGACGCCCGTGCAGTTGCATAAGGAGCTATGTGCCGAACGCGATGCATTCGCGCGCGGCGAAAGCGCGCATGAGTCCAAGTAATCTTTTTCAAGCGTCAAAAGCCGCATACCGCGCGTTTATACATCGTGCGATATGCGGCTCATTTGCGTTCAATCGATTATTCCGCGGTATAGGTGAGAGTTGCTCCGCCTATCTTCACTTCAAGCGACAATGCGCTACCATTTTCCATAACGGATGCGGGCACTTCGGCGTATACTATAAGCTTTCCGCCGCCCATGGGCAGAAGCGACGTGCCGTACTTTTCGCCATCATCCTGCTCCACGGCGAATGTGCATTCATACTCGTACTTGTCATCCAGAGTGAGTGTGGCGGTGTAGTCCCACGCAATGTCCTTTTCCTCATTGGACAGGTTCTCGATGCTGCCCTCGAACACGATAAGCACGTTATCGCTGTCGGATGCGCTTACCGCGGAGGTATCATCGCCGTTTGACGGCGATATGCGCCTCGCGTACCTATACGAATCCAGCTCGACATTCGCTTCATCGGCGATTTCGTAAATAGTATCGGCATCGGCCTGCATTTCGCCTTCGGCCGCTACGCAAGACTTTTCTTCGCTTACGTTCTCGGTCTCTTCGCTCTCTATTCCGTTGTTAAGCGCGTCTATCAGTGCGGCGTCCGCGCTGCCGGTTTCGACAAAGCCCAGGGCGTGCTGTGCGCGCAGAACCGCCGCGCGGGTCTGATCGCTATAGCGCGATACGGGCTCGACATACATGTATCCGGCATCGCACAAAAGCTGCTGCAGCTTGCGCACAGATGAAGTGCTGTCGCCCAGCTTGAGCACGTCAAAGTCCTCGTCCAATGTGAGCGATACGCGCGGCTGCTCGGAAATCTGCACCGCGACATATGCGCAGGTAAGACCGGTTTCGTCCTCCCAATCGGTTATGGCGCGCTCGGAATCGGCGCCCGCGCCAAGAGATGAGTATATGTCAAGCGCCTCGCGCACGCAGTCAATGGATGCGACCTGCATTTCAGCGCGCTCGCTGGATGTGGACGATGTCTTTATCGTGTATTCATTTACCTTTTCGGAGCCGTGCAGCATGACCTTGAATTCATCCGCCGCGGTCATTGCGCTTAGCATATCTATGCCGTCCGAATTGAGCGGTGCGCTCATTATCTCGGCGCGGTAATCGCCTATCGCACCGACTTCGGTCGCGGTTTCAAAGTCATAGCGCACGCCGTCTATAAGCAGCGACACGGCGTTTGCGTTTATTACAGTAGAGCCTATAGAGCAGACGTTAAGTGTGGGCGTTACGGTATTATCGAGCGTATTGCCCTTAAGCGTCACATACATAAACAACGTGCTGCCGCTCGATGAGCAGCCGTATCCGTTGCCCAGCGCGTCCAGAGCCGCCTGTGTGCGGTTGGTTACGAGAGTCCATGCGCCGCTTTCTTCGTCGTGTTCATATGATTCATGCACTTCAAGCGCATCGACGTTTACAATCGGCGCGCTGTCCTTAAGCGCATCCGCATTTGCCACAGTGCCGCCCGCCAAGATGGCCGCCGCCAGCATCAGGCTTACCATACTCTTTTTCATGATGTATATCGCTGTCCTTTCACGCACTTTCGTATATTAAGCATTTTACTTAAAGTGCGCATATCTGTCAACCACATATCGAAATATAAATACGGCAATCTTGAAACATAATTCCCCGCGCCGCTCTGTAAACTTCATATTGTCCCACAGTCTCATATACATTCACGTTTTTTGTATACAAAGGCATGTTTTGATGTTAGAGTGTGTTTCTAAAAGGGAAAGCTGCAAGTTCGAGTGGATTTTTCGTCAGA
>CAYTOU010000051.1:0-11953 GCA_964439295.1 uncultured Oscillospiraceae bacterium | reverse complement strand
ATGTTCACCGCCGAACCCGTTCGGCGGCTCAGAGGAGACTCGGCAGAACTTGTTCACGCCCCACCATATATTAGAGTGGGGCGCGAAAACGGCTTTTGCGGACGCGCGGCTGGTTGTATGAGTTGCCATCCGGCTCGCGCCCGCCATATATTAGAGCGGGCGCGAGAAGGGGCGGGGAGTGGGTAGCGCAGCAGTAACATGAGCGGCATCATACTATCCACAAAGCTTCACCGTAAACCCGCATACTAACTCAAACTGTTCCCTAGTCCCTGTTCCCTAATCCCTCCTACCCCGCAACTTTGCAAACTTATGCTAATCACTGACCACTGATCACTAAACACCTCGTCCCCGCACACTAACTCAAGCTAACGGCTAACAGCTAACCGCTAACAGCTGGCGCGCGCACTCGCGCGCGCCCAACTGCAAATATGTAAACATTCGACTGTGAATTAGTAATACAAGTATTGAAAAGTCGGTTAAATTCGTGTACTATATCCATGAGAAGGGTAGTACTCATCAATTTATTGTGAGGAGGCTGCATATGGAACGTATATTTGACCTAAGCGGGCAGTGGAGCGCGCGCATACCGGGTAGCGATCCGGTCATGGCGACATTGCCCGGCACACTGGATGAAAACCACATCGGCGGCAAGGACGTGCTGTTGGACGACGAGCGCACGGGTGCCGACGGCGAACTGCGCGGCGACGGCGAGATACTCACGCGCCTTACGCGCAACTACACGTACGAAGGTCCGGCGTACTTTACACGCACGGTGGAGCTGGACGCGCTTGACGGCACGCGACTCTTCCTAGATGCCGAGCGCAGCCGCAAGCTTTCCTTGCGCGTAAACGGCAAGGATGTGCCCGAGCATGTGCGCGGCAGCGTATCCACGGCGTACTCGTTTGAGATAACCGACTATGTACAATCGGGCGCGAACGAAATCGAGCTATGCAGCGACAACTCGTATCCGGGCTGGCCGCACGATGCTATAGCGTATTCCTCCGCCGCGACAGACGAAACCCAGACCAACTGGAGCGGCATAATAGGCTATCTGCGCCTGCGCCGCGAAAAGGCCGACTTCATATCGGCTGTGCGCGTATATCCGGACGGCGACAAGATAAACGTTGTAATCGAAATAGACACACTTAAGGGCTATTCGGGCGTACTGAAGATAAGCAGCGACGCGCTTGAGCAGCCGTTTGAGATAAAGGCAAATGCGACCGCGGGTCGCAGTGAAGTACGCGTAAACGGACTCAAACTGCGCGACAACATCGTGCATTGGGACGAGGGCGTGGGCGCGCTGTATGCGTTGAGCGTGTCTTCCGACGATCTTGATGCGTTCGATGTGCGCTTTGGCGTGCGTTCGTTCGGCGACATGGACGGACGTTTGGCGATAAACGGTCGCCCCTTCTTCCTGCGCGGCGAGGCCAACTGCTGCGAGTTCCCCGAGACCGGTCACATGCCTATGACTGTGGACGGGTGGAAGCAGGTACTATCGGTATTTGCGTCCTACGGCGTCAACTGCATGCGTTTCCATTCGCACTGCCCGCCCGATGCGGCGTTCACTGCGGCGGACGAGATGGGCATTATGATGGAGCCCGAGCTATCGCACTGGAATCCGCGCACCGCGTTTGAGGACGATGTGGCATATGCGTACTACCGCATGGAGCTGGAGCAGATACTGCGCGCGTACGCCAACCATCCGTCATTCGTGATGCTGACGTTGGGCAATGAGCTATGGTGCGGCGCCAAGGGCTACAGGCGCATGGCGGATCTGATGAGCATGGCGCGCAGCTTTGACCGCACGCGCATGTATGCGGAAGGTTCCAACGCGTTCTACGGCACGCGCGGACCGCATCCGGCGAGCGACTTCTACACATCCTCCAACTATCTGGATGAGATGATACGCTGCACGTCCAGCGGCATGGTTGGCGTGACCAACAATCGCCGTCCCGACACGCGCGTGAACTTCCAGCAGGCGATAGAGTACCTGCGCGGCGCGTATCAAAAGCCCGTATTCGGCTTTGAAGTAGGTCAGTACGAGGTACTGCCCGACTTTGACGAGATTAACGACTTCCACGGCGTTACGCGCGCGGACAATTACGACTTCATGCGCCGCCACATGATCGAGGCAGGCTTTGAAGGCGACTGGCGCAAGCGCATCAATGCGACCGGCGAGATGTCGCTTCTGGGCTATCGCGCCGAGGTCGAGGCCGTCATGCGCACGCCGGGCATGTCGGGTCTGGCACTACTGGGCATACAGGACTTCCCGGGTCAGGGCACGGCTCTGGTGGGCATGCTCAATTCTCACCTGCAGCCCAAGCAGCCCTTCGGCGCGCCCGAGCGCTTCCATGCGTTCTTTACCGACGCTCTGCCTTTGGGACTGATGGACAGCTACACTTACACCGCCGGGCAGAAATTGCGCATAGATGCCAAGATGGCCAACTACAGCCGTGCCGATATAAGCGGCGTGATGGTCATATCGATTAAGCGCGGCGATAAAGAAATTGCGCGCCGCGAGCTTAAGTCGCGCGTATATCCTGCGGGCGAGCTGACTAAGGCGGGTGCCGCGGAATTCACTCTGGACTTTGTAAACGCGCCCGAGCGTTTGGACATCGTCCTAAGCATAGCCGGACGCGTCAACACATATCCGATATGGGTATACGGCACTGACGATGTGAAAGTCCCCGAGGGCGTCACAGTTACCGCATCCATCGACGAGGCGTGCGAGCTGCTCAAAAAGGGCGAACGCGTACTCCTGACTCCGCCGTCTGACGAGGCGCATTTCCCGAACTCGATAGCGGCGCAGTTCACGCCGGACTTCTGGTCGGTAGGCACATTCTCCAGCCAGAGCGGTTTCAACGGCTGCATGATAGAGGAAGATCATCCGGCATTTGCCTCGTTCCCGACCGAGTACTATGCCAACTGGCAATGGTGGCACATGTGCCGCGGCCGCTCGATGGTTTTGCCCAAGGGCATGAAGTCGCTGGTTACCGGCCTTGACAGCGCGGTACGCATGCGCAACATGGGCCTTTTGACCGAGCTAAGCGTAGGCAGTGGACGCCTGATGCTAAGCAGCTTGGGTCTAAGCGAAATACAGGCCGAGCCCGAAGCCCGCGCGCTTTTGCAGAGCATACTAAACTACATGGCAACCGACGCCTTTAATCCCACTCAGGTAGTCGACGAAAAGTGGCTTAGGGACATGGTGAAGTAATGTGGGAACGCACTTTCTTTTCGATAAAAAGAAAAGGAGGGGATGCCTTTGAACAGGCGAAACATAGTCGGCGCGCTGGTCGGCGATATTGCGGGCTCTGTATACGAGTTCAATAACTACCGCAGCAAGGACTTCGAGCTGTTTGCGCCGTGGCATGGCAGGAAGTGCTTTGCTACCGACGACAGCATAATGACGCTTGCCATATGCGAGGCGCTCATGCGTTCCAGAGAGTCGGGCTATGATAATCTTGCGGGGCAGGCAGTCGAATGTATGCAGCAGATAGGTCGCCCATATCCCGACTGCGGCTATGGCGGGCGCTTCTTAAAATGGATGTATGAGGACGATCCGCTGCCGTACAACAGTTACGGCAACGGCGCTGCCATGCGCGTAAGCGGCGTGGCATATGAAGCCAAGAGCCTTGCCGAAGCGGAATCGCTGGCACAAAGCGTTACATCCGTTTCGCATAACCACCCGGAAGGGATTAAGGGCGCAAAGGTCACGGCAGGGCTAACCTGGCTGGCGCTTAACGGTTCGGATAAGGCGGCGCTAAAGGAGTATGCCGAAAAGTATTATGCTCTGGATTTCAGTATAGACGAAATTCGCCCCACATACCGCTTTAACGAAACCTGCCAGCAAACCGTGCCACAGGCCATTGAAGCATTCTTGGAATCCACCGACTTTGAGGACGCCATACGCACGGCCATATCTGTCGGCGGTGACAGTGACACGCTAGCATGTATAACCGGAGCCATTGCGGGAGCTTACTATGGCGTGCCCGAGCAAATCGAGCAAAAGGCGCGAGAGTTCCTGGACGAAAGGCTGATGGATATATATAATAGGTTCGTACAAGGCTGAAGTGAAAAGCACATAACCGGTGTCACTACAATAAAGCGATAGAACAAAAAGACAAAAAGCGTCCGCCATCAGGCAGGACGCTTTTTGTATGCCTAAAAAACTCTGCGTACCGTATTGACGCAAAATCGAGTTAGAATGCAAAGTAGCTCAGCATTCTAACTCAAGCTAACGGCTAACAGCTAACAGCTAACAGCTCCCCCGCGCAATCATCCCAACAACGCCAGCGCATTCTTGCCCATAATAAGCTCGCGCTCGCGGTCGGTGAGCGGTACGGCGGCTATGCGCTTTAGCTCGTCGCGCGCGTTCCACATCGGGTAGTCGGTGCCGAACATGACGCGCTCTATCGCAAAGTGATGTATTATCTCGGCGGCATGCTCGGGCGTCATCGCGTATAGCGACGAAGACGTGTCCACGTATACGTTGTCGTATTTGCTTAGCGCCTTCCACGCGTCGTCCCACTCGCTCCAGCCGCCCATGTGCGCGCATACGCATACCAGATTGGGGAAGGCGTCCAGCACCTTGGCCATCTGCTTGGGGTGGGAATAGTTGAAGCGCGAATCGCCGGTATGTATGATTATAGGCATGCGCCCCTCTATGGCGGCGAACATGTCCATCGAACGCTTTTCGTCCAGCGCAAACTGCTGCATGTCCGGATGAATCTTGAATCCCTTGAACCCTGCCGCCTTGACTTCGTCTATCAGCGAATCAATATCCTCATAGTCGGGGTGTATCGCCGCCATGCCGGTGAATAGGTCGGGATGCTCGAGCAATTGCGAGTGTATGAATTTATTTATCGACTGCATGGAATGAACATTCATGGCAACCGAATATATGCACATACGGCTTATGCCGCATGACGTTTCCTCTTCGATAAGCTGCTTGACCGTGCCGTCGCAGTCCATGTGCAGGCTGTAAAAGCCGCCTATGCTGTCAGCCGCCTTTTGCGCTATCTTGTCCGGGAACACGTGTGCATGCATATCATATATGAACATTTTAATCCACTTCCGCATTATAGTTTGTCAAGTCGCATTGTAGCACTTGAATATGTATGATTTATACCGCATACAGGTTAAAGCGCACTAAATGCCCCAATAATTGCATAAATATAAAACTGTAAACCGAGAATTAGCATTTGCTAAACGCACGGCGCGGAATATGGGGGTTAATATAATACCGATAGTATGCATTTGCGGAGGAAACTTATGCCTAAGAAGACTTATCGGTCGGGCGATATATGGCGCGCGGCGTTTAAGGCGGCGCTGCCGGTAATATGCGGATATATACCGCTGGGCATGGCGTTCGGGTTGCTTATGGACTATGCGGGGTATACCACGCTTGACAGCGGCGCAATGTCGCTGTTCGTGTACGCGGGCTCGGCGCAGTTCATGGCGGCGCGGCTGCTGGCGAGCGGCACGACAATGCTCGAAATGGCGATGGCGGTGTTCTTTTTAAACGCGCGGCATATGGCGTATGGGCTGTCACTGCTTGGGGACTACGCGCAAGCCGGTCGCCATAAATTTATGATGATATTCGAACTCAGCGATGAGGCGTACGCGCTTTTGTCGGCGCATAACGTGCCGCAGGGCATGGATGTAGCAGAGTATAACTTCCGCGTGCAGCTGCTATGCCATATGGGCTGGGTGCTGGGCTCGGTAATGGGCGGCGCGCTGGGCGCGGTGCTGCCCATCAATACAAAGGGACTGGACTTTTCGCTGACCGCGCTGTTTATCACGATACTGGTCGATCAATTGCGCTCAAAGGAAAACCGCCTGCCCGCACTGATAGGCGCGGCATGCGCGCTTGTGATGCGATTCGTAATGCCCGATAATATGATGCTGGGCGGCATGATACTATTGCTTGCGATACTTATCGCGGCGAATAAGGGCGTGGATAAATACACGGGAGGTGCACGCGCATGAGTGAAGCGGTAAGGAGCCTAAGTAGCACAGAGTACGCGCTTATGCTGCTAATGATGGCGGCGATAACATTCGCCACGCGCGCCGTGCCGTTTTTGCTGTTCGGCAGTCGCCCCGCGCCTAAAATAGTGCTGTATCTGGGGCGAGTAATGCCGCCCGCGGTAATGGCGATGCTGGTAATATACTGCCTAAAGGACATAAGCTTCACGCAGTACAGTTTCGGTATACCAGAGCTCATAGCGTGCGCGGTAGTAGTAGGCCTGCACCTATTTAAGCGCAATTCGCTACTCAGCATATTCGCGGGCACAGCGGTGTATATGGTTCTGGTGCAGTTCGTTTTTTGAGCTGTTAGCCGTTAGCTAGAGGCGCGCGGGCGCGCCAGCCGTTAGCTTGAGTTAGAATGAAGAGCAGCTTAGCACGGCTTACTCAATATGGCGTTAATAAAGTGCGCAGTGTATGAAACAGGCAATTGAAAATTAGTTCTAAAAACTGCTTTCATACTAACATAAAGCCTTCACTGAAAGGGAAGGGGGACCGCGCAAGCGGTGGAAGGGTTATGTAACTCAAAAGTGCATAAGTCACGCAAGAACGAAACCCTTCAGGCGCGGCTTGTTGCTAATCGCTGCTCACAGGGAACCCTTCAGCCGCTGCGGCGGCAGCTTCCCTTTCAGGGACGCCTTTTGGGGATTGGCTACGACGTAACCCCGCATACCAATTCAATCTAGTCACTCGCCTACTAGTCACTAGTCACTAACACGCCTGCACACTAACTCAAAGCTAACCGCTAACCGCTAACGGCTAACAGCTCTCCACACCCGTCCCCAAACCATCGTCTTGCGTTTACATAAGGTTAAAGATGAGCGGCGGTTGGGCATAGCACGGGCGGCGGTACTTTATATTGAGCGGACAATGGGGTATAATGTAGTTTAACGTATACTCGCGGATTATATGCGCAAAGATGCGCGTGTATTTTCATACGCCCAAAGTGCGAATTCGCGGTTGGGTATACACATCTTATAAGAAGAAGGTGACCACGGTATGCCGGGAGAAGTACGGATGTTTAATCCCGCGATAGAAACGATGCCGCGTGAGCAGATGCGAGAGCTGCAGCTTGAGCGGCTCAAGGCGATGGTAAAGTATTGCTATGAACGGGTGCCCATGTACACGCGCCGCATGAATGAGATGGGCGTGCGTCCCGAGGACATACAGGAGCTTAAGGATGTAAGCAAGCTGCCCTTTACCGTAAAGGATGATGTACGCGATAACTATCCGTATGGTCTGCTGGCAGTGCCGCTTAAGCAAATTGTGCGTATACACGCGTCGTCCGGTACGACGGGTAAGCCCATTACTGCGGGCTATACTAAGGCCGACCTGGATAACTGGGCCGAAATGGTCGCGCGCCTGTGCGTAGCCGGCGGCGCAAGCGATGAGGATATCGCGCAGATATCTTTCGGCTATGGCCTGTTTACCGGCGCGTTGGGTCTGCACTATGGACTGGAAAAGCTGGGCGCAACGGTTGTGCCTATTTCAAGCGGCAACACCGAGCGCCAGATCATGATGATGCATGACCTGGGCGTCACTACTCTCATAGCCACCCCCGCATACGCGATGTATATGGCGGAAACGGCCGAGCGTATGGGCATGATAGGTAAGCTTAAGCTCAAGTACGGCATACTGGGCGCGGAAGGCTCTACCGAGGAAATGCGCCGCGAACTGGAACGCCGCTGGGGCGGCATAACCGTCACCGAAAACTACGGCTTGACCGAGATAATGGGTCCGGGCGTTGCCGGCGACTGTAAGTATAAAAACGGCATGCATATCAACGAGGACTTCTTCCTGTGCGAGATAGTCAATCCCGAAACAGGCGAACCTCTGCCCGACGGCGAGTACGGCGAGCTGGTCATAACCAACCTGCTAAAGGAAGGTCAGCCCATGCTGCGCTACCGCACGCACGATATTACACGTATCGTGACCGATTACTGCCCGTGCGGACGCACCAGCAGGCGTATAGAGAAGATACGCGGTCGCTCCGACGATATGCTTATCGTGCGCGGCGTAAACCTCTTCCCGTCGCAGGTCGAGGCGGCTCTGCTGGGCGTAAACGGCATAGGTCCGCACTATGAGATAGTCCTGACCCGCCATAACTATATGGATAAGGTGCAGGTCAAGGTCGAGCTCATCGACGAATCGCTGCTGGAAAGCTATGGCGAGCTGGAAAATCTGCGTAGCCAGATTAAGGCGAATATACGTAAGATATGCCAGCTGGATATGGAAATTACGCTCGTTTCGCCCAATACGCTTAAGAGATTTGAGGGTAAGGCAAGACGCGTGACCGATCTGAGGAACAAAAACGACTGATGCTCTTTTAAATAGGGCATAAGGCTTGGAGGAAATGAATGAAAACTCTCATGCTGGGCAATGAGGCACTTGCTCGGGGCGCATACGAGGCGGGAGTCGCCGTAGTATCGTCCTACCCGGGCACGCCTTCGACAGAAGTAACCGAATACTCATCCGATTATCCCGAAATGTACGTGGAATGGGCGCCTAACGAAAAGGTGGCGCTGGAGACCGCGTTCGGCGCATCGCTGGGCGGCGCGCGCGCACTGAGCTGCATGAAGCACGTCGGACTCAACGTGGCGGCCGATCCGCTGTATACCGCGAGCTATACCGGCGTAAACGGCGGCTTGGTAATAGTCGTCGCCGATGACCCCGGCATGCACTCGTCGCAGAACGAGCAGGATTCCCGCATGCATGCGCGCGGCTCTCAGGTTCCCATGCTGGAGCCCGCCGATAGCCAGGAAGCTGTGGACTTTATGAAGCTGGCGTATGAGATAAGCGAAAAGTACGATACGCCCGTCATAATCCGCACCACAACCCGTATGGCGCACGCGCGCAGCCTGGTCGAAAAGAGCGAGCGCGCCGAAATAGCGCGTAAGCCCTATCAGAAGGACATTATGAAGTACGTCATGATGCCCGGCATGGCTAAGGGTCGCCACATCGTGGTCGAAAACCGCATGAAGACGCTGGCGGAGGACGCATGCTCCATGCCCATAAACCGCATTGAGCGCGGCGATGACTCCGTGGGCGTAATATGCTCGGGCGCGGCGTATCAGTACGTCAAGGAAGCAGCTCCCGAGGTGAGCGTGCTGAAATTGGGCATGGTAAATCCGTTGCCCCGTAAGCTTATTGAGGACTTTGCAAAGAGCGTAAAGACGCTTTACGTAATCGAGGAACTGGAGCCCGTATTCGAAGAGCAGATCCGCTCCTGGGGCATAGACTGCCTGGGCAAGGAACTGACCGGTCGTCAGGGCGAGCTGTCCACGCGTAAGGTCATGCAGATACTGGGACACACTCCGCCCGCGTTCGAGGCGGCGGGCAATCTGCCCGGTCGTCCCCCGGTAATGTGCCCGGGCTGTCCGCATAGAGGCACTTACTACGTGCTGGGCAAGATGCACCTGCGCGCGACCGGCGATATCGGCTGCTATACCCTGGGCGCACTTAAGCCCAATGAGGCAATCGATGCCTGCCTGTGCATGGGCGCATCCATAGGCATGAGCCACGGTATGGAAAAGGCGACGGGCGGTGAGTCCAGCCGCAATACCGTCGCGGTCATAGGCGATTCCACATTCGTGCATTCGGGCATAACCGGCTTGGTCAACGCCGTGTATAACCACGGTCATAGCACCATCATGATACTGGATAACTCCACGACCGCCATGACCGGCCATCAGCCTAACCCCACTGTGGGCTACGACATACGCCGTCAGGAGACGTACAAGCTGGATATCGAAACGCTGTGCCGTGCGGTGGGCGTAAACGATGTCAAGACGGTCGACCCGTATGACATGGATAAGCTGGAGGAAGCGCTCAAGGATAGCCTGTCGCGCGACGAGGTGTCGGTAATAATCGCACGCCGTCCCTGCGCACTGCTGGATAAGAGCAAGCATCAGCCGTATAAGGTTGATTCGGACAAGTGCCGCGCATGCGGTATGTGCCTGAAGGTCGGCTGCCCCGCGATAGAGCGCGGCGAGGATAAGAAGGCGCACATCAATCCCGCGCTGTGCGTAGGCTGCGATCTGTGCGCACGCATGTGCCACTTCGATGCAATAGGAGGCCCCGAATGCAAATAAATATTGTTATAACCGGCGTGGGTGGTCAGGGTACGCTGCTGGCCAGCAGAATACTGGGCGCCCTGGCAGCCGACAACAACATGGATGTTAAGGTAAGCGAGGTACACGGCATGGCGCAGCGCGGCGGCAACGTCGTGACATATGTGCGCATCGGCGATAAGGTGCATTCGCCGCTGGTGGAAAACGGTCAGGCCGATGTGGTATTGGCGTTTGAACAGCTGGAGGCACTGCGCGCACTGCCGTATCTGAAGATAGGCGGTACCATAGTCGCCAACGAGCAGCGCATGATGCCCATGCCCGTCATAATGGGCACGGCAAAGTATCCCGAGGGCATACTGCCTTCACTCAAGGAAAAGTGCAAGCTCATATCGCTTGACGCTTTGGCTCTGGCCGAAAAGGCGGGCTCTCAGCGCGCCGTCAACATAGTGCTCATGGGTGCAATGGCGCACGGCATGAAGTTCAGCCGCGAGTCGTGGGAGAACGCGATCAAGGAATGCGTACCGCCCAAGACGCTCGAAACCAACCTGAAGGCATTTGAATACGGCTGGAACAGCGCGGCCGAAAGCGTACTGTAATGTACTGTAGATAGAAAGAGGACGTGAAGTAAATTGGAAAATCTGATCTGGAACAGGCCAATGGAGACCATCGACAGGGAAGAGCTGAGAAAGCTGCAGGGCGAGCGCCTGCATAAGACGATACAGCGCGTGTATAAGAACGTGCCCATGTATCGCGAGCGCATGCAGGAAAAGGGCTTGGAGCCCGACGACATACGCACGGTTGACGATCTTAAGTACCTGCCCTTTACTCAGAAGACTGACCTGCGCGATAACTATCCCTTTGGCATGTTCGCCGCAAGCCGGGACGAAATAGTAAGATTGCACGCCTCATCGGGCACGACCGGCAAGCCCATCGTTGTGGGCTATACACAAAATGACCTCGATGTATGGGCGGAGCTTGTGGCGCGCGGACTTACCAGCGCGGGCGCTACCCGTCACGATACCGTTCAGGTATCCTACGGCTACGGTCTTTTCACCGGCGGTCTGGGCGCGCATCAGGGGGCGGAGCGCATTGGCGCAACCGTAGTGCCCACGTCCAGCGGCAACACAAAGCGCCAGATCATGCTCATGCAGGACTTCGGTACCAACATACTGTGCTGCACGCCCTCATATGCACTTCTGATAGGCGAAACCATACAGGAGATGGGTCTGGATATCAATAAGTTCCAGCTGCGCGCAGGCGTGTTCGGCGCCGAACCGTGGAGCGAAGAGATGCGCACGCGCATTGAAGAGCTGCTTCACATCGACGCAATCGATATATACGGCTTAAGCGAAATAATGGGTCCGGGCGTTGCCACCGAGTGCATATGCAAGCATGGCATGCATATATCCGAGGATCACGTAATACCCGAGATCATCGACCCGGTAACCGGCGAACAGCTGCCCTACGGCGCGCAGGGTGAATTGGTATTCACCACGATAACCAAGGAAGCATTCCCGGCGATACGCTATCGCACGCACGACATTTGCTCGCTCAATATCGAAAAGTGCGACTGCGGCCGTACATTCGTCAGGATGAACCGCATAACCGGACGCACCGACGATATGCTCATTATCCGCGGCGTAAACGTATTCCCCACTCAGGTGGAGTCCGTGCTGATAAACATCGCAGGCGTTCTGCCGCACTATCTGCTTATCGTGGATAGGGTGGGCGCGACCGATACGCTCGAAATTCAGGTTGAGGTTGAAAATGCGCTGTTCTCCGATGAAGTGCGCAAGATGGAAGCGCTGACCAAGCGCATTGAGAGCGAACTGCAGAGCGTGCTGCAGCTGCATGCCCGC
>CAYTOU010000050.1:0-12013 GCA_964439295.1 uncultured Oscillospiraceae bacterium | reverse complement strand
CTGTACGATAATATACATTAGTCAGGCAAAAGCCAGCCGCGCTTTACGGCGTCGTTTAGTAGGGCGCGTATGAAGGGCTCAAGGCCGGGGACGGTTGAGAAAGTGATTTCATTGCGCTTGAGTACCTGAGAGCGGTGTACGCCGTGCTGCTGCCAGGATATGCCGCCCGACTGGTAGTTGAGAAGAAGCGGCTGTATCCGGTCGCAGGCGCAGGCGTAGCGCGCGGTGGGCGTCTCGCACGCCTCGAACTCTTCCCAGAGCCCGCGAAGTTCTTTGCCTAATTCGTCGGGAAGCATGCCGAATAGCTTGTCCGCGGCGCGCGTCTCGCGCTCCGACTTGTCTTTGTAGCCTTCCGCATCGTATGCGTATGTGTCGCCCGCGTATATCTCAACTAGATCGTGTACAAGCGACATCCGCGCCGCCTTGTCGCAGTCGCAGCCCTCGGGCGCGTATTGCTTGAGTACCAGCGCGTATATCGCCATGTGCCACGAATGTTCGGCATCGTTCTCCGCGCGCGAACCGTCGTGTACAGGCGTCTGGCGCAATATAAACTTCATGCGGTCTATCTCCGCGAGAAACTCGATTTCCTTGGTCATGTCGCTCATTGTAGTATCTCCTAATATAGTAAAAGGATGTGTTCATTATGCCATTGCCCGAAGGTTTTTGCAATCTTGAAATAAGCGTAGTTGGTCTGAAGGTGTGTTCCGCTTATTATTTTTCTGAGAATTTCACAGGCGCTAACGTGACAGGCTATATGCGTAATACCGCCGTCGGTACGGTCGAATTGGCAGAGGGCCTTAAGCGCGCACTCAAAATAGCTAATAGCCACGGCTGCGGACTGCTCGTGTGGGACGCGTTTAGACCTAAGCGCGCGGTCGAATGCTTTGCTAACTGGGCACAAAAGCCCGAAGACTACCGCACTAAGGCAAGGCATTACCCTAATGTGGATAAGACGCAGCTTTTCGACCTGGGCTATATAGCGCATTCGTCGGGTCATAGCCGCGGCTCGACAGTCGACCTCACACTTACCGATATGAACGGGGAACAGATCGATATGGGCACATGCTTTGACTTCATGGACGATGTGTCCCATCACGATAGCCCGCTCGTCACAAAAGAAGTCACCGATAATAGAAACCTCCTGCGCGATATAATGGTCGAAGCCGGCTTTAAGCCGTATAAGAACGAATGGTGGCACTATACGCTTAATAATGAGCCTTACCCCGATACCTATTTCGACTTCCCGGTCGAATAATAGCAAATAATAGCGCAAGGGACAAAAAAATCGTAATAATATGATGTCATAAGGCATATACTTGTGGTATACTGTATTTAGAATTCCTGTGCCCAATTTAAAGGTGGGCATGGACCTGTGGAGGATTGATGACATGCGTAGGATCAGTACTCTTATAAGAATAGCCGCCGTCTGTATGGCAATGATGATTTGCATGCTCGCGCCGCTCGCGGCTTATGCAATACAGTCTAAGAGCACGCCCGAATCCGCGTTGGAGGGCGAAAACACCGATGCGCAGATGGATGTTACATACGGCGCGGTGCTGCTGCTCAATCAGTGGCTGGACGACGCCGAGGCGATTAATACTCTGGAAGATACCCTAAGCGCCTATGAACTGGACGCCGAAATGACCGCGTCCATAATCGCCGCCGTTCCCGAAACCACTTTGAGCTATATCATGCTCACCTGCGATGAGCAGACCCAGACCGAGGAAGCAACCGAAGAGCCTGCCGAGGCTGCCGACACCGCCGAAGCGACCGACGAGGCGACCGAGGAAGAAGCCTTCAAGCCCCAGTGCTATATCGCCGATACCGCAATCGATCTGCCCGAGGGCGTTGTCGATGGCGTTATCGTGTTCGATAAAGAGGCACTTACTTCCGACATGTACGTCGATGGATTCACCGTGGACGAGGTCGCCGTGGCCGATGAAAAGAACGCCGAGGACGTAGTGCGCGTGACGCTCAACGCCGATGCCGTGCCTTCTCATGTGTTCGAGTACGCCGAGCCCACTCCCGAGCCGACCGCAGAGCCCACCGAAGAACCGACGGCAGAACCGACAGAAGAACCTACGGCTGAACCGACTGCCGAGCCGACTGAGGAGCCTACCGAAGAACCGACTGCTGAGCCGACCGAAGAGCCTACTGAGGAGCCTACTGCCGAGCCGACTGAGGAGCCTACCGAAGAACCCACAGCCGAGCCGACAGAAGAGCCTACCGAAGAACCCACTGCCGAGCCGACAGAAGAGCCCACCGAAGTGCCCACCGATGAGCCCATAGTCGTTCCGTCCGTAGTCGCATCCAATTGCCTGCTGGACGCCGATAAGGGTCTGTCTATAGTGGCTGTGCCCGCGACCGACGATGCCGAAGGCCTTATGACCGCGCGTGAAATAGCCGAAGTGCTTATAGCCGATGGCTATACTCAGGAAGATGTCGTTGCCGCGCTCAAGTCGATGCTGCCCGAGGGCATCGAAGATACCGCGTGGGCGATGTATGCCCCCGCCGCCGTGCTGGAAGATGGCACGCTGAGCGTGACCGATGATGCCTATGCCACAATAGCCGCCGCGGGTCTGGAAACCGGCATTAGCGCGGGCGAGCAGGTATACGAGCTTGTGCCCGACATTAAGCCCCTCGAAGAGCCCACCGCAGAGGTAACCGAATCCGCATCCGAAGAGGCAACCGAGGAAGCGACCGCCGAAGCGACCGAAACCGCGACCGAGGAAGTAACCGAAACTCCCACCGAGGAAGCGACTGCCGAAGCGACCGAAGAGGCAACCGCCGGCGAAGTGGTCGAAAGCGAAAGCGTAGCGGCGACCGATGCGCCCACCGAAGAACCGACTGCCGAGCCCACCGAAATGCCCACCGAAGAGCCTACAGCCGAGCCCACCGAAGAGCCGACTGCAGAGCCTACCGAAGAACCCACCGAAGAACCGACCGAAGAGCCCACCGAGGCAGCTACCGAAGAGACCACCGACGCGCCCTCCGAAGCGCCCACGGTTGATCCCGAGGCATCTGTCATGAACGTAGGCGGTTACGCCGCGATAGCCATTGTAGTCATAGCAATCGGCGGGGGACTGATTGCGTGGAGCAAGAAGCGCAAGGGCTAATTTGAGACGCATAAACAGAGGGGAAGGTGCCGCGAATGAGACACGGCAGCATACTTAAGAAGGCACTTTGCCTTACGGCGGCGGGACTCATGTTCATGAGCAGCTGCATTGGCATGAATGAAGCGCGCGCCTGCACTGCCGCATATGTCGGCAGTGAGGTCAGCGCGGACGGCACTATCATGATGGCCAAGTCCAACGACTATCAGGACGTGTGGGCCAACTACGTGACCATAGTCGAGCATGTGGACGACCAGCCCGGGCGCACGATGCCCATTGACAACGACAGGACGGTGTTCACCGAGATACCCGCCACCACATACCGCTATACCGCTACCCCGTGGATGGATAGCACGATGGCGTATAACGGACTGTGCGAGGATGCCACGGTCTGCACAAACGAGTGCGGCGTGGCAATGGTGATGTCCATTACCGCCTTTTCCAATAACAACGCGCTTACCGCCGATCCGCTAATCGAGCACGGCATATCCGAATTCACGGTCGACGATCTGGTCACTTGCCAGAGCGCAACCGCGCGCGAGGCGGTCGAGGTGCTGCTGGGGCTTATTGACGAATACGGCAGCAGCGAGGTCAACATAGCGCTTATAGCCGACCGGACCGAGGCATGGTACATCGAGATGTACACCGGTCATCAGTACGCCGCCGTAAAGCTGCCCGCCGATAAGGTGTGCGCGTTCGGAAACGAATTCTCGCTTGAGTACCTGTCCGATTATGAGGATTCGATAGTATCCGATGAGCTGGAATCGCTGGCCCAAGACAACGGCTTTGCGGTCTATGGCGACAATGGCGAGATGAACCTATACGAAACCTATTCGGGCGCGAGCATGACTATAGACTATTCGCACATGCGCACATGGATAGGGCATTGCCTGTTTGCGCCTTCCCAATACGGCGATTACGATAAGCAGGAAGATTACCCGCTCTGCTTTACGCCCGATGAAAAGGTATCGCTTGAGGACGTAATGGAGCTTATGCGCAACCGCTACGAGGGCACCGAGTATAGCCCGGACGAAACCGGCAGAACCGACATGCGCGTAATAGGCACCGATACCGCCCTGAGCGTGCATATCGCCCAGGTCTATCCCGACCTGCCCGCCGAGATGTCGTGCGTGACATGGGAGAGCACCGGACCCGTGATATACGGCGTGTTCATACCGATCTCCAACGCCGCCACGAGCATAAGCGACGCGTATAGCCGCAACCAGAGCGCCGACGAAGTGGGCGTATTCGATACCGACAATTACCCCTATTACCGCTTTAAGGAACTGACCACGCTGTGCGTGGAGCAGGATTCGTATAAGGTATACGGCGAGCCGGTCAGGGCGTATTGGCATAGCGCCGAAACCAACATGATAACCGCGCTGGCAAGCGTGCTCAAGGACGCCGCCGATATGGACAGCGATGCCGCCGCGCAGTACATAACCGACTACTGCAATAAGGTGCAGACTCAGGCATTCGACGATGCCGGCACGCTGCTCAATCAGGTCAGGTGGTATAAGAGCAAGAACAGCAACACCATGAAGAACGGTCGCAACCCCGAAACCAACGAGGTCTTGGACGAGCGTAAGCCCATAGACCCGCTGGAGGTAACGCTGGACGCGACGGTGTATGGCGTGGTGGATTGATGTGACGTTGTGGCTGCGAGAGAGATTACACTCTCTCGCGGCTTTTTGTTTTTCTTGGAAGTTTCGTGCCGCCCGCCATGTTTTTTGAAATCCAGCTTGCCAATGCCGCAATTTGCGGTACAATAAAGATAGAGGATTACGACGCGGCTCGACCATAACGGCAACCGTTGAGCACAAGCGGTTTGTGCGCTATAATATATCCATCCGAAAGGCGGTGCAGCATGGAGAAGAAGAAATTGCCTGTTGGTATTGAAAGTTTCGAGCAGTTGCGCAAGGAAGAGTTTTATTATGTTGATAAGACAGGCCTTATCATCGATCTTCTAAACAACTGGGGCTTCGTCAACCTTTTCACGCGCCCGCGCCGTTTCGGCAAGTCGCTCAACATGAGTATGCTGCAAGCATTCTTTGAGATCGGCGGCGATAAGAGCATTTTCGACGGTCTTGCCATCAGCAAGGAGAAGGCGCTGTGCGACACCTACATGGGAAAATTTCCCGTGATTTCCATTTCGCTCAAGGGCGTGGACGGGCTGACGTTTGATGATGCGTATAATATGCTGTGCGTGATAATACGCAACGAAGCGCTGCGTTTGCAGTACTTGCTGGACAGCGATGCCATATCGGAAAACGAAAAACAGCCCCTTAGGAATATCGCGGCGGGCAGCAAGGATTCTTCGGAAATAAAAAACAGCCTTCAAACGCTCAGCAAATTGCTTGAAAAGCACTACGGTCAGAAGGTCATTATACTTATCGATGAGTACGATGTACCCCTTGACAAGGCCTACGCGCATGGTTATTATCCGCAGATGATAGATCTGATACGCGCCATGTTTGCGGCCGCGCTGAAGACCAATAGCAGTATGTTCTTTGCCGTGCTGACGGGCTGTTTGCGCGTATCCAAGGAGAGCATATTCACGGGACTCAACAACCCGATAGTTCATTCCATTTCGGATCTGAAGTTCGATGAGTATTTCGGCTTTACGGATAAAGAAGTCAAGGAAATACTGTCGTTCTACGGTTTGGAAGATCACTACGACGAGATGCGGCAGTGGTACGACGGCTATCTCTTCGGTGGTCAGAATGTGTATTGCCCTTGGGATGTGATCAATCATTGCTATACACTCCTGGGCGATCCGCAGGCCGAGCCCAAGGCGTATTGGCTCAATACCAGCGGCAACGACATGGTGCGCAAGCTGATCAACGAGACCAAGAGCAGCACTACGCGAATGGAAGTGGAAGAACTAATCGATAAGCAAACCATCACGAAGGCACTGAATGAGCAGCTTACGCATAGTGAGATCGACAAGAATATCAACAATATCTGGAGCCTGCTGTATATGACAGGCTACCTGACGATTGCCAAACGCCCATCCGGCGGACGCTATGAGCTGCGTATTCCCAATCGCGAAGTCCGACAGATATTTAAGCAGCAGGTGCTGGAGTGGTTCAGCGATAAGTCACATGCGGAGGTTGAAAAGCTGTCTGAGCTTTACGCCGCGTTCGAAAGCGGCGATACCGAAACGATTACGAAGTATCTGAACAAGCAACTGATTTCCACCGTCAGCTATTACGATGCGCAGGAATCCTTCTATCACGGCTTCATGATCGCCCTGCTGAGTACCTGCGCGCAGTGGGCAGTATCCTCCAACGATGAGGCAGGCGCAGGACGGGCGGACATTATCGTCGAGCGTGAGGACGGCGAGTTTGGCTTCGTGGTCGAACTGAAAGCCGTCAAGGACATGAAAAAGCTGGACGAGGCCTGCGAAAACGCCATGCGCCAGATCGATGAGCGTGATTACACGGCAAATCTTCGCCGCTACGGCGTTGAGGATGTTCGCGCCTACGCCATAGCCTTCTGCGGTAAAAAGTGCAGAGTGCTGGGCAAAAAGATAGAGCAGACGGAGTCAATCTGATTAATCCATATTACGTTCACCCTATCCCATCGAAGACGATAATGCTTCGATGGGATTTCTTATTTGCCTATAATTTCAGAGCGCGTTTCTAAAATTCCTTAAGCTGCAATTTCGGCAGCTTTTCCGCCATCTCTGCGTCTGGAAGCCTCGATTTAGCGCCACTAAACCTTCGGCTTCCATCCTTGATTCTCAAGAAAAATCCACTCGAACTTGCAGCTTTCCCTTTTAGAAACACACTCTAGTCACTTCCCCGCCCGCACTCTAACTCAACCTAACCGCCAGCAGCTAACAGCTGGCGCGTAAGCGCCAAAACAACAAAGCGCAGACCGCGTGCAATCGGTCTGCGCTTAAAAAATATAAGGGGGAAAGCTTAATGTAGGAGAATTGCGTAGGATAGGAAAGCAGATATATATTAAGCGGTGCGAGACGGCTATGCAGCACGAGCGGAGCGCCGGTGTTGGGGCAAGGGCGTTGAGCGCGCGCATCTAAGCTGTCGGCCCGACGTATTTTAGCCCATGTCCAGCATGATGCAGAACGCGCCCAGCATCATAATGCAGCATACCCAGGATGCGCGGACACCTAAAAGTCGGACGAATGCTACACCCAGTACGGCGCCCAGCATGAACATAAGTATTATCAGGAAGTAGTCCCGCGCCTTCGTGGCGGCATTGGGATTTCCGCGCCCGCGCCAGTCGTATAGGTGTATTAAACCGCTGCGTAGATTGGCGGTGCACATGATCGTCGCGTAGGGACTGCCGTGAAGTTTCTTGAATGAGTCCGCCTGTATCGCACACGCAAGGGCAATCAACACCGTGGCCGTTACATTGAGCTCGCCTTGCGGCATAAGCCCGGTTATGAATATCAAGGCGGTTTCTATCAGTAATGCGATCTGCCGCCAGTGTATGCGCCCCGAATTGTTCATGCGGTCGCGTATAAACTCGGTCGTAAGTACGCCAATGACAAATGCAACTACGGGCGCAAACCATCTCAGCGCAAGCGACCATTGACCCTGAAATGCGTACATAGCGCTTAGAACTAAGTTGCCGCTCTGACAGTTGGCAAGTACCTCGTCGCGCGTAATGAAGGAATATGATTCCAGAAAGCCGCCCGTAAGCGTAAGGAGTACACCGACAGCCAGTCCGTCCGAACGCTGCAAGGCACGCTCACGCGTCCTCTCGGCCGTTCGCGCCATTCGGCTTTTCATGTTGATGGTATCATTCATATATGTAGTCCACCTCGTCAATGTCGGTATCGGCACATATCCCGCGCGCCGTTAAATACGTCAGCGCGTAATTGCCCACTATGGCCAATGCCAACGCTAAAATGCGCAGTATGGGCGCTGCCGCACTTAACCCGCTCAGTATCAGCCCCGCTTCTATTATCGAGGTAATCACAAATAGATACATGTGCTCGGCTCTTATAAGCTGCTTCATGTCGTACCATTCCTTTCGCTCGGGGGTTGCTCCCTTCCGACGATTGTATTATACTGTATATGGCACTCCGGTGTAAAAAGTATATTTGATATGCCGGATATGTCAAAAAGGTATGACAGGAGGCGCGCGCATGGATATATCATACGATTACTATAAAATATTCTATTGCGTGGCACAGTGCCATAGCTTTACTCGCGCCGCCGAAATGATGGGCAATAATCAGCCCAACGTGACGCGCACGATAAATAACCTGGAGCATCAATTGGGCGTGACGCTGTTTGAGCGCAGTAATAGGGGAGTAAAGCTCACGCCGGAAGGCGAAAGCCTATATAAGCATGTCGCGCTGGCGGTCGAGCAGTTGCGCGCGGGCGAAGAGGAGATACTCAGCGGGCGCACATTGGAAAGCGGACTCATATCGATAGGCGCGAGCGAAACCGCGCTGCATATAACCGTGCTGAATGTGCTGGAAAAGTTCCATAAGCGCTATCCCGGCGTGCGCCTGCGCATAATCAATGGCACAACGCCCGATGCTATAGCCGCGCTTAAGGGCGCATTGGTCGATTTGGCGGTGGTGACTACGCCGTTTGATGTGGTGCATCCGCTTAAGAGTACCGAGCTTACCGGCTTTCGCGAAGTCCTCATTTGTAGCGCCGATTATGCGCCCGAACATATGCCGCGCGATATGAGCGATCTGGAAAATTGCCCGCTAATCAGCCTGGGGCGCGGCACGAGCACGCGCGAGTTCTTAAGCGATTGCTTTGCGCGGCGCGGGCTTAAACTGCGCGTGGATATGGAGGCGGCGACAATGGATCAGGTGCTGCCCATGATTGCGCGCGGGCTGGGCATTGGCTTTTATCCCGAACCGCTGGCGCAGGACGCAATCGATAAGGGGCTGGTCAAGCGCATACAGCTATATGACGCGCCCATTGAGCGCGCGATATGCCTGGTTAAGGACACTTCCCGCCCGCTGAGCATTGCCGCGCGCGCACTGGAGCAAATGCTGCTGGATGGGCGGAATTAAAATATGCTTTGAATGTGACCGCCGAATGCGCATGCGCCGATAAATGTTTCATTAAAGTCTATTTTGATAACCCGCATTTACTTGCTAAAGCCGATACGGCGCGCTAAAATATGCATTAAGCGGGGCAGAGTGCCGCCGCAAGAGGGGAGGTTTCCCGTATATGAAGAGTGCAAATATTAGCTTTAGCCGTATACTGAGCGGCTTTAAGAGATGGTTTAAGGATAACATGACTCAAATGCGCAGCGCGTGGTCGCTGTATAGGGCGGTCGCCGGGCGCACGGCGGTGTTCGCCGGAGTGCTGCTGGTGCTGCCGTATGCGGTGCTGGTTTTACTGGCACTGCGCGCGGTGTCGTTTGATCTGGGCGCGGGCATGAGCATGCTGACCGGCGTCGGATACACTGCCGATTGGTCGTATGCCATAGTGGGCAGGCTGCAGGCGCTGTCCTCGCTCTCATCGCTTTTGTCATACGCGACTAACCTATTCCTTTTGCCGTGCGCGTGCGCGGCGTTTGCCGTGCTATACTGGATGCGCTGGCAGGGCATGTCGCTTGACATAAAGAGCACATGGGCGCGCGTGCGTCCCAAAGTCGGGCGCATTATTATGGTGGGACTTATGGTAATGCTGCTTAGCAATGTGGTGCAGATGGTGGGCAGCCTGGCGAACGGTCTAATCAGCATGGTAGCCAACATAGTGGGCTTTATACCCGTCATAGGCGCGATAGTGTATGTATTGGCGTACATGATTTCGTTTGCGATAGTTATCGCGATTGCGCTTATAAGTCTTACCGCGCTAATGTTTGCGATGCTCGGCATGGCGGATGACAATGGCGGCACCAGCCAGCTATTCATGAACACGATGCGCCTAATGTGGGGCGGGCGGCGCGATGTCGTGCCCGCGCTGGGCTTTATAATGCTGGCCGCGGTATGCGTCATAATCGTATGCGCGGTGCTATACGGCATACTGTACGCGATAGCGGGCGCGACTGCCGCGGTGATTGCGATTGTCGTGATGCTGGCGCTACTGGCGTGCGCGGCGATTCCGCTTGTCTGTGCGTTCATTACCGTCATATACATGAACGAGCATGAGCGTCAGGGCGGGCGCACTTACATATACACTCAGGGCTTTTAATTATATTTTAGGGGGAAGGCGTTTTACTATGGCTAATATGGATAAGCAGGCTATAATCACCGTACTGGGGCGCGATCGCGTAGGCATTATCGCGGCGGTGAGCACCGAGCTGGCAAACGGCGGCGTGAACATACTGGACATAAATCAGACCATACTGCAGGACATGTTTACGATGGCGATGCTTGTGGACTATTCCGGGATGCAGCCCGACTTAAGCGAAATGCAGTCCAAGCTGAACGCTCTGGGCGAGCAGCTGGGCGTTGAAATACGTATGCAGCGCAAGGCGATATTTGACGCCATGCACAGGATTTAAAGGAGATTCGCGCCATGCTTAATACGGGTGATATACTTTCGACTGTATCGATGATACGCGAGCAGAAGCTGGACATACGCACGATAACGATGGGCATATCGCTCTACGACCTTATCTGCGATGATGAAAAGCTCATGGCCGAGCGCGTATACGACCGCATATGTCAGCGCGCCGGAAATCTAGTGCGCGTGGGCAATCAAATTGAAACCGAGTTAGGCATACCGATAGTCAACAAGCGCGTATCGGTAACGCCCATATCCATGGTCAGTGCGTCGTGCAAAAACCCTCTACCCATAATCCGCGCGATGGACAAGGCAGCCAAGGAAATAGGCGTCAACTTTATCGGCGGCTATTCCGCGCTAGTCCAAAAGGGCATGACCGAATCGGACAAGCGTCTTATCGAGTCGCTTCCCGAGGCGCTCTCCACGACCGAATACGTATGCGCTAGTGTGAATGTCGCATCCACCAAGGCGGGCATAGACATGGACGCTGTCGCGCTTTGCGGCCAGGCGGTCAAGCTAGCCGCCGAGCGCAGTGCTTCTCAGGGCGGTTTAGCGTGTGCCAAGCTAGTCATATTTGCCAACGCCGTTGAGGACAATCCGTTCATGGCGGGCGCATTCCACGGTCCGGGCGAAGGCGACTGTGTAATCAACGTAGGCGTCAGCGGTCCCGGTGTAGTCAAGCGCGCGCTTGAGCAGGTGAAGGGTCAGTCATTTGACGTAGTAGCCGAGACCATCAAGCGCACCGCCTTCCGCATAACGCGCGTAGGTCAGCTTGTCGCGCAGGAAGCGGCAAACCGTCTGGGTGTGCCTTTCGGCATAGTTGACCTCTCCCTTGCGCCGACGCCCTCCATAGGCGACTCTGTTGCGCACATACTAGAAGAGATGGGACTTGAGCGCTGCGGCACGCACGGCACTACAGCCGCGCTTGCCATGCTAAACGATGCCGTCAAGAAGGGCGGCATAATGGCGTCCTCGCACGTAGGCGGTTTATCGGGCGCGTTCATACCCGTATCCGAGGACATCGGCATGATCGATGCCGCGGCGTGCGGCACGCTTACCATGGACAAGCTGGAGGCCATGACCTGTGTATGCTCTGTGGGTCTGGACATGATAGCCATACCGGGCGACACTCCCGCGTCCACTATATCCGCGATAATCGCCGACGAGGCGGCAATCGGCATGATCAACAACA
The DNA here is from genome assembly GCA_964439295.1 of uncultured Oscillospiraceae bacterium. Lineage (GTDB taxonomy): Bacteria > Bacillota > Clostridia > Christensenellales > Aristaeellaceae > Fimadaptatus. The sequence continues at coordinate 254 of CAYTOU010000050.1, read as the reverse complement.
AGACCACCGCCGTGCGCGTCATACCCGCCCCCGGCAAGAAGGTCGGCGACCGCGTCGAGTTCGGCGGTCTACTCGGCTGGGCCCCTGTCATCCCGGTTCACCCCGAATCCGCCGAGGCCTTCATAGCCCGCGGCGGCCGCATCCCCGCGCCTATTCACAGCTTGAGGAACTAAGGGGACGAGGGAACGAGGGGAACGAAGGGAACGAGGGGAACGCGCTTTCTTTTGAAAAAGAAAGCTGCAAAGAAAACTTTA
>CAYTOU010000049.1:0-12107 GCA_964439295.1 uncultured Oscillospiraceae bacterium | reverse complement strand
GGAGCTATCACATATTCCTCCGCAATGCCTAAGTGAGGCTATGGACATTTCGATGTCAATGACGCTTGCTTCCGGACGAATTATTGCGCTGACTATACGCGGCGTATTGCTCGTATATAATCCCGATACGCAACGGCTTATATTACCTTGGGGTGCATATAAGCTCATGCCAATCAACGGCGAGCTTAAGCTACGCATCCTGGTCGATCGGTGTTCGATGGAGCTATTTTCTGACGATGGAGTTTTCCATTTATCAGCCGCTATCAGTCCCGATCCGTCGGATACGGCAATTCGCGCCGTTGATATTGATCCTGCGACAGGAATTGATTTTTCTGTACACACACTAAAAAATATATGGATAAGGAGTGATCAGTAATGGACAACTATACACACTACTTCCCTTCTGCTGCGGTAAACACCGCCTGCTGGGACACATCCGTCAGCTTTGATCCTCAAATGCCCATGGGTGGCAACGTAGGTACTCGCTTAGGCGCACCCGGAAGTGCTCCGGTGCCGCCAGGAGTTATATACGATGAAGACGGCAGCTTGCATTTGTCATTTGACGCAGGAGATGCAAAGAGCGTCACATGCGAAATATACCGCAAGGAGTATCCGTTGACGCGCGATGAAAGCGGATTATGGGCGGCTCACGTGGTTTGCGGACGAGTAGGTTTCTGCCCGCTTTTGTTCCGTGTGGATGGGTCTGAGGTAATCAACCCGCTTGCACCGATTGGCTTCGGCGGATCGAAGCCTATAAACTATGCCGACATACCCAACCCGAATGGAAAATTCTACGCACTTGAAGATGTTCCTCACGGCACAGTTGCGCAGTGCTATTACTATTCGGCAAGCACCGACACATGGAAAAGCTGTCTTGTGTACTTGCCGCCACAGTATATGACTGAGCCGGAGCGCCGCTTCCCCGTACTATACCTGCAGCATGGTCACGGCGAAAACGAGCAGTGCTGGGTACATCAAGGGCGTGCCAATTTCATATTGGATAACCTCATCGCAAGTGGCAAGGCACAGCCGATGATTATTGTTATGAACAACGGTATGGTTCAGCGTGTGCAGGATGGTCATCGCGTACTCGACTTTGTAGCAATAGAAAAGTTGCTAGTAGAGGACTGCATACAGTACATAGACCGCACATTCCGCACACTTACCGATAAGGATCATCGTGCAATGGCCGGACTGTCTATGGGCTCAATGCAGACAAGCTATGTAACGCTACGCCATTCCGACGTCTTTGCGTACGCCGGTGTATTCAGCGGATTTGTAAGTGCACTTGGCGATACATGGAAGAATGTGCCCGATCATCTTGCGCTTCTGGATAACCGGGAGGAATTCTGCAAAGCATTTAAAGTGTTTTTCCGTGCAACCGGCAATGATGATGCGCTTGTGCTGCCGTCATTCGAAAATGACAACAAGATGTTTGCCGATAAAGGTCTTGCACCCGAAGTCTGCCCAAGCCATATCATCCGCCGTTACGAAGGTGAGCATGAATGGAACGTATGGCGTCAGTGTCTACGTGACTTTGCACAGCTGATATTCTGAGTGGAGTAAATCAGGCTGTTTGTATATGTACAGAGCCGATTCACGGCGATTGAATTCGCTTGGGAATCGGCACTCTGTAATCGGTCATTACCCCCCATCACCCTCACCCAAAAACACCCCGCCCGCACCCTGCAAATCAAGCAGGATGCGGGCGGGGTATATAAATCAAACTATAATTACGGCTTTCTCCACGAATAATGGAGTTTGTCGTTTCGCCAGTCCATCTTCTTCAGCGCTTCCTTCAACTGCTCGGGAGCGGAATCGTCGGTTTCGACGAAGCGAATCGTATTGTTCTGTATGTCCTTACCGAAGAACACGGAGTCGGCAAAATCGACTATGGCAATCCAGTCGATGCCCTGGAACTTATGAGCGCCATCGCGCATATGCAGGGCGTTATTCTGCGGCACGCCCAAGAAGTCGAACACTTCCTGAGCCGCACGCCAGGTCACCTGCGTGCCGAACGTGTTTGCCCACGCATCGGCTAGGCCATCGGTCGTAATCAGCGCACGCGGCGCGATCAATACTTTTGCGAAGTGCAGGTCAAACGGCAGCTTATCTTCGTGCGCGGTCTTGCCGGCCACGCTCATCATGCCTCGCATTGCCTCCAGCGGATTGCCCATATTGGCGCAAGTGGAGCGCGTCCATGTCTGCGAGCGCAGGCCGAACTTGCCGAACTCATCCACCCACCAGAACGGGAAGGCATCGCATACGCTGCCCGCCGTCTCACACATAGCTGTGCCCTCGCCCAGTCTGCCGCCCAAGAAGCGGAAGCAGCCTGCGCCGCCGCAGCCGGAGCCGTTCGGAGCGCAAAGAGCGATTCTGTCATCGTAAATGCCGGCGCAAAGTGCGACCTTGCCGCCGCGAGAGTGACCGGTTGCAACGATTTTGTCCATATCAGCATAGTCGGTCGTCGCCAAATAATCGATAAGGCGGCTCTGCATCCATGCCCACATGGCTATTGTGCCCCACGAGTATCCCGGATAAGCCGACGCAAGCGGTCCGGTTATGCCGTTTGCATTGTCTTCGGCCAGCTGTTCCTTTTCGAACTCGGCAACGGCATAGCCGCGACGGACGACGACTTCTTCCTCTTCGGGGCAGCCGTGCCTATCTTTAAACTGGTTCCATGTAATTACGGGGACTTTGCCTTCCTTTGCCGGGCGCAGTATATCTGCGTTAAACGACAATCCCTCACCGAACGTTATCTGAACGGTTTCGGCAATCGCCTGACCGTGATAGCACATGCGCGAAAAAAGCACTTTGCCGGTCGTATTGCCGGGTGCGGGCGGCATTTCACCGTAAAGGTAATGCGCTAGCATGGCTTTAAGATACTCACGCTGCTCGGGCCACTCTTCGCGTGTGGCGACGCGCGTACCATCCGGCTTGATAAAAGGATCGGGCAGTTCGGGTATTGATGGCAGATCTTCAAAAGCCGGGAAATTATATTTCGTCATTCCTTAACTCCTCCAATCATCATGCCTGCAACAAAATACTTTTGTATGAACGGATAGATCATCAGTACCGGCAGCGTCGATACGACTATTGTAGCATACTTAATGATTTCTGCCAAGGCGGTCGCGTTGGTCGCATCCAGACCGCTTGTATTCGACACAAGGCTCTGGGATGTACTGGTCAAGAGGATTTCGCGCAGGAACAGCTGCAGCGGATACAATGTGCGCGAGCGCAGGAACATGGTCGCGGGCAGCCATTCATTCCAGCGTGAAACCGCATAGAAAAGTATTATGACCGAAATGGTCGCGCGGCTGAGCGGAATCATTACCTTGACAAGTATCTTTGCATCGTTGGCGCCGTCGAGTCGTGCCGCTTCAATCAGACTATCCGGCACGGCCGCGAATGCGGTTCTTAGTACGATAACGTTATATGTCGATACCGCAGTCGGGATTAGAATCGACCATACTGTATCTATCATACCCAGCTGCTGAACCCACAGGTAGAAAGGTATCAGACCACCGTTAAAGTACATCGTGAACATGATCATGACCGTCAAGTGTTTTTTGAACATGTAGCCCTTCTGAGAGAGCACATAAGCGGCCATGCATGTCATTACCATGCTTATTGAAGTACCGGCCAGCACATAGAAAATCGTATTGCGATAGCCGATTGCGACGTTCGTGGTGAATACGCTCTTATATCCTTCCAGGCTGAAACCTGCCGGCTTAAACAACATTATGAAGTTATGTCGCAAAAAGGCGTTCGGATTACTGAACGAAGCCATTACGACATACCAGAACGGATAGAGGCATACAAACCCAACAACCGCAAGCAGAATATAGTTGAAGATGGAAAACACAACGCTTCCTACTGTTTTTTTCTCAATCATGTTATGCTTTCCTCCCTTACCACAAGCTGGTTTCAGACATCTTGGAGCTGAGCTTGTTAACGCCAAATACCAGAGCGAAGTTTACTAAGGAATTGAAAAGACCTATTGCGGCACTGTATGAGAAGTTCGACTCAATAAGTCCCTTGCGGTATACGAATGTCGATATGACATCGGCGGTTTCGTATATGCTCGAGCTATACAGAAGCAGAATCTTCTCGTAACCGACGCTCATGAACTGTCCAACGCGCAGTATGAACATGATTATGATCGTGGGCATTATGCCGGGTATAGTGACATGCAGTACGCGGCGCACGCGTCCCGCACCATCAACTACCGCCGCATCGTACAGGCAAGGATCGACTCCGGAAAGTGCTGCCAGATATATTATGGAGTTCCAGCCGATTGTCTGCCACAAGTCGCTGATGACATAAATAGCACGGAACTTCGTCGGATCGGACAGCATGGTCATTGCCCTGCCGCCTCCGAGCGCAACCAGCTTAGAAATCAGGCCTGTCGAATTCGTAAACTCCTTGATCAGTCCGCATATGACAACCAAAGAGATGAAGTGAGGCAGATAGCTAATGGTTTGTACGGTGCGCTTAAAAGCAGCGCACCGTACCTCGTTCAGAAGCAGAGCAAACAGGATCGGAGCCGGGAAGCAGATCAGCAGCGAATAAGCGCTAAGCAGCAGCGTATTGCGCAGCAGTCTCCAAAAGTACGGGCCATTGAAGAAACTGGAAAAGTGCTGTAGACCTACCCAGGGACTACCCCAGATTCCTTTGCCGAACGAGTAGTTCTTGAAGGCAATCTGTATACCGTATAGCGGCAGGTACGAGAAGCATATGTAGTATGCCACCACCGGCAACGCCAGTATGTAAATCCACTTATACTTTTTCAGATCCTTGCGAATGTTGGTAAGACTATATGTTTTCATGCGCTCCCATCCCTTGATAATCTAAAGATACTTAGCGAGCGTTGTAGCGGTCTATCGAGTTCTGCTTAAGCTCCAGCACGCGCTCCAGACCGAACTGCAGCAGAGTATCCTCATACTGCTGGTAGTTGTCCAAAGACTCGTAGCCCATGATGAACTTAGTGCGCATCTCGTCAGCGTAGGTGCTCAGCTCGTTATACAGCGATGCGTATTCGCTGGTTTCATCGGACAGAAGCGTTGCGCCACCCGGCAGTCCGGTAGGTGCTACACCGTTTGTGCTCCAAGTTTCGAGTGCGGCAAGGCTCTCGTCGACTTCGCCCTCGGCCAGAGAGTAGTTGGTCTTAGAAGCAAGACGGTTGCTATGGTCAGCAGCGAACGGACCATTCAGCTGATAGTAACGGTCAAAAGCGTTGGAAGGAGTCAGACCCTGGTCATTGTTGATAATGGCATCGGTCAGATGAGGCCAGCCATCAACCATCTCATAAGATTCGCCTTCGATACCCCAGTTGATCAGAGCACTGCCCTCATCGCCCCAGAGGTAGTCGCACAGCTTCATAGCGGTTTCGATATCTTCGCAGCCGGTGGTGATAGCAGCACCGTAAGCACGGTACGGATAAGAAGCCTGGTAGTAGTACAGCTCATCGCCCTCGTTGGCAACGGGGTTCTTAACGCCGATGGGATAGAAGGTATCGTCGGGGTTCTCTTCCAGGCGCTGATTGCGCAGCGTGCCGATACCGGCGGGCATCATTTCGACCCAAGCGCCAACTTGGTCGTTAGCAACCTTGGACTGCACGGTGGTACGATCCTGTACCATGAAGTCGGGGTCGAGCAGACCTTCGGTATAGAGCTTGTTCATGAAAACCAGGTAATTGTAGTAACCTTCGCCGGTCAGACCGTACTTAACCTTGCCTTCCTTATCGAGGGAGAAGACACTGCCGCCACCGGTCATAGATACGGGCACGGTTACATCGTATGCACTTGCAAAGGAATCTGCCAGGTCAAGGAAAGCGGACATGCAGGACAGAGGATATTCGGCGCCCTTCTCTTCCTTGAAAGCCTTGAGCATATTGTACCAGTCGTCAAGCGTTACGGGAATGTCGAGGCCCAGGTCATCCAGCCAGTCCTTACGTACTATCAGACCGATAAAGGACTCGTAGTAAGGCTCGCGCTCCATGCCGCCCTGCCACGTTTCGCTATCGGAAGAGGTATAGGTGTATACCATCGGGAAGCAGTAGATATGACCTTCGTCGGTGGTTATTTCACGGCGAATATCGTCATGCGCTCCCAGATACGTGCTGAGGTTGGGGGCATATTCGGTGAGGTATTGGTTAATGTCTATGATCTTTCCATCGGAAATCGCCGCTTCGGGGCCGCCCGGATAAGAGTCGTTCCACGAATAGTACATAATATCGGGCAGATTATCGGAAGCCATGATCAGGTTAAACTGTTCGGTAGACTGTCCGATTGCGGGGTGTTCCCACTTAATGGTAATGCCGAGATTCTTTTCGATCTCATCCCAGCATACAAGTTCGTCGAAGCTGTTGATATAAGAAGAACCCTGCTGGACATCGATCCAGTAAGTAATCTCCTTAACCTCGGTTTCGCCCTGAGCCTCGTCCGCGGACACAGTCACTGTCCAGCAGCCCATCATCAGGCAGAAGGCAAGCAGCAATGCGAGAGTTCTTTTCATTGGGGTAACCTCCTCTTAATTTGTAGACGCTCGACGCATCTCATTGCCCTCATTTTAATTCGACTAAACAAAAATATCCATCGCCGTTTTTTGACGTGATGGATATTTTTTAACCTTTTGAGTCGTCGTTTTTTTAGTTTTCTCATTTTTGACGCTGTAATGGGCGTCAAAATCGAATAATTGCGGTTATTCTTGACTGCTTTGTGTTTTTAAATAGTTGCCGGGCGTTATACCTTCATACTTTTTAAACGCACGTATAAAGGTGTTGGGATTTTCGAAACCCGCGCGACACGCCGCTTCCATAACGGAAATTTTCTCTTTGCTCATCAATTCTTTAGCATACGATATCCTTACGCCGCTTATGTATGCCAACAGGTTAATGCCCGACATTTCCTTAAAGCACCGCGACAGATACGCCACGGAGACATCCAACAGTTCAGCCGCGCGCGACACATTGAAATCGCTTTGCATAAAGTGCTGATCTACGCACTTGAATATGTCTTCCAAGGACAGCGTATGCGTCTCCTTATGCGAAACCGTTTTGCCTTTGACGTTTACGGTTTGAGTGCACATGCCGGACAGCTCATCCGCCAGCTCACAGAGCAGCTCATAATGCGCCGCATCGTTCCAATTGGAGTTTAGCCGCGCCATCGTCTTTTCCAGGCAGCTGTCCGCGCGGCTACGCATCTCATGCGGAACAGAGGCGGCAACCTTAACCAATGCAGCCAATACGTCAAACGTGAGACAGCGTCTCATAGCGTACGATAGCTTTTTCTCATTATTATTTTCTTTATATACATCGTTTAGCAGTGCTTTGGCAGCGTCGGCATTCCCCGCCAATATGTACCGCGAAAGCAGTTCTTCCTGGGCAGGCGAAAACGCAAACGTGTCGCTCGAAGAAGGCGCCATTGCATTGCGCGCCTCATGGATAGCGGCGTACATCTCTTTCCTTGCACCGTGATGTATGCTGCTGTTGCTATACGGAAAATCCGCAAACTCGGTTTGCATTATATCCAATGCGTTTTGAACATCATGCTCTGCGGGTGCACTTATCAGCAACATGACGACATCGTCATAAGCGGCCTTACTTACGCTGACTTCATGCTGCGTACCGATTTTCTGAATGAATAATTGTATCTCACTTTCGCTTTCTTCCGAAAAGAGGCAAACGGCAAAGTAGTCATCCCATCGAGTAAATCCGATGCGGGAGAGCATATTCCAAACGCCTTCATCGAACAGTATAGAAGGATTGCGCAGGCAGGACGTAAAGAATTCCTCGGTTGCGCGCTCCAGCTGTTCCTGCTGCAGATACTGCATGACGGACAGTTCGCTCTCCAGACTGGTCAATTTTTGATCGATCTGCGTATACTCGTTGCCCTTCGATATGCCCACCCTATTCTGCAGTTCCTTAAGCGGGCGATAGTTTGTATACAGAAGTGCCAACGTCAGCACAAGCCCGGCCGCAAATACGATTAGCAGAGTCGGAAGCGTCTGACCCCATATCCAGTCCGCGCGACTCGATATTGCCGACAGCGGCTGCACGGTCAATAGAGTCCAGCCGACTTCGTCCAATGTGTTTTCAACCTTCCAGTATTCATTGCCGTCGACGACAAGCTGTGTTTCGCCTTCCAGCCAGGCTGCAAGGATATCGTTTGCGCGGCTTACCTCACCCGCGTTGCAAAGCAGATTTCCCTCTTCATCTATCAGCAAGAGTGTCGAATCGTCTATTGCCACGCGTTCTGCCATAATTTCCTGCAATTGGCTAAGATCCAGCATTTGAATGAGCGTCGCCCTTGATCCTTCAGAAACCGGCGAGAAGGACGTCATCAGCCAAATGCCATCGTCCACTCTTATGAACTCATTAAACAGGGATTTTTGCAATGCATCAGCAAACTGATCGCGCGATACCTTGCCGACAATCTCATTTTCAACAAATTTATCTAATGTATATATAGTTTGACTGGTAAGTACCTTATTGATGTTTGCAAAATACAGGCATATTTCACTCACATATGGTGAATTTACGCACTGCGAAGCGATCTTCTTTTGAATCGGACCAAGTGTGTAGTAATTTGCGCCCTTTGGTGACGACTTTAACGCATAGGCATAGATCGAGTCGTCGGAGCACAGCGTAATCGCATCCAGCTTAAGCTGTTTAAGCTGTGCATCAATTATGGTTTCGGTCTGCTTTTGCAGCGTAGACGCGATATCTTGGTATTCCTGCGTCAGCTTGACCTTAGCCGAGGCACTCTGCGCAAAGTACAGTGCCACAAGCAGAGCAAGCAATGCCGCATAGGATAATGCCCAAGTAACCAATACGCTACGCTTCTTCATACAGTCAGCCTCCTTGTATATATCTTAACACTTACGCGATTTTGCGTCAACCGTGATAAGGTATTTGCGTTAATATAGTGAATTATATCGCACGCTGCGACAACCTTGATCGCCTGACCCTTCTTCTACAGGTTGGCAATTACATTCATGTGACGATGGGAAATCATACCGGTTCCGATGATCGCTATTCGGATTTCTTTCATAAAAAATGCACTCCTTCTTGCTTTAATACCACATACTCACGGTGGTATTTCTGCCTGAAGGGGTGCAATTATGTTCTTTTCTTGCCATCAAAGGCTGTTAATGGGGCTTAAGTTCAAATATTCGGTGCATTTTTTTCCTATGCACCGTTTATGGCTTAATTGAGGGCATTAAGCCAGCAGTCCTATGTCTTTGCTTGCAAAAAACTTTTGCCAGAAGTTAAGTTTAGACGCATCCATATGGTACATATGCATGTCTTCACCTATTTCATAGCACGCGGGCGCAGTCGAGTCGAATTTGTCCCACTTGCTTAGACCCGAGACCGCCGGCACGCCGCTCAATGCAAACGCGCACAGCAGGTCGCTCATCTGCTCCGCAAGCAGTCTGTCGTAGTCTGTCCACCACTCTTCCCTCTCGGTGGACAGCTTACCCAGCCAGTACGGCACATCCGCGGTATGGAATGCGCCCCACTTTTCAGCCTCCGGACCCGGCATAACGTGCTTAAACTGATACAGCCATATGTTGGCGTTGGGGTATGCCTGCGCCAGACGGAACTGGTTAAATATCATCGAATCCACGTTCAGCTGCGCAACGGCGTCCTCGGCATTTTGATCATCGGTTGCCGGGTATAGATTCAGGCACTCCTGCGCCAAGTCGCCGAATTCTTTGTTTATCGTATCGATATACCAATCTTTTGTGATTTTGACATCGGCCATACCGTGACCCGATGTGCGTAGCAGCGCGAACAGAGATATATCGCCATCCACCATGCCGCTTATCAGGTCGAACCCACGCTCTTTGCCCTCGTCATCGCTTTGCGGCAGCACATATCCATCGCTGCACGGACCCAAGCCTGACCAGCGGCTTATCAGTTCTTCACACGGCATCGCGCGCAATTCATCCGCGCTTATATCGCCATATACAGCGACTGCCTTTTGCTCCTGCTCGCGGAGTGTGGGGCACTTATAGCCCAGCGGATTAAAGCTCATGGGCATTGCGCGCTTAAACAAGCCGCGGGACAGCGGGCTATGCAGCAACATGTGTATGTCCATTGCGCCCGCCGACTGACCGGCGACGGTAACGTTATCGGGATTGCCGCCGAATGAAGCGATATTGTCCTTAACCCACTTGAGCGCTGCGATCTGATCCATTAGAGCATAGTTACCAGACGAATGCTCATCGTTTTCCGCGGACAACGCCGGATGCGCCATGAAGCCCAGCGCGCTCACGCGATAGTTAATCGACACGTACACGCAACCCTTGCGCGCGATCTTCTCGCCGTCATACACATCGCACGATGCGCCGCCTGCATTGTTGCCGCCGCCGTGTATGTACACTATGACGGGCTTATTCGTTTCGCCTACATCGGTGCTCGTCCATACGTTCAGGTACAGGCAATCCTCGGAATAGCCCAGAGAAGTGTCGATTATGAACTCCTTTGACCAGCACATGAACGGCGACTGATGCTCCTGCTGTGCGCTCTTTGAAAAGCTCGTGCATTCCCTAACACCCTGCCACGGTATGGGCGGCTGCGGACGCTTAAAGCGCAGTTGTCCCACGGGCGGCGCGGCGAACGGTATGCCCTTGTATGAAACGATCTTGCCATCCCCCGACAGCGCGCCGGATACAATACCGCCGGTTACTTTGACCTCATACATACATATATCCCCTTTCTTTTTTACGTATTTTCATGTCAAAATTCGAGCCTTCATTCACAAAATTCAATCGGCTCTCGCTTTACTTCTATTATACATGACTTAGCCATATATGGATAGTCTAAGTTTCATCCTATATAATATGGAAGGAAAAGAAAAAGCGTCGCATGACGCGGCGCTTTTAAAGATCTTCAAAAAGGCTTACCAACCCAGTACTTCAGATACTCGCGGCTCCTGCGGGCACACTCCAGGCTCTCCACATTGTAGTGCTCGTCCTGCTCGACGATTACCCAGTCGGTGCCCGACTTCTTTACTTCCTCAAGGATGGGCTCCCATATCATCTGACCAAAGCCGACCGGACGGAACTCGAAGAATCCGCTGTCATTCAGAGCGAAATTTTGCCATCAGGCTTTCTATAGAGCACTCGAGCCAAGTCGGAATATCAAAGCCGAGTCCCCTACCTCACTTCTCCATAACCTGAGTGCCCATACCGGTGGCCTTCTGCCTATCGGGATCGGACGGGTCACGGTACTCTTCTTCGGCGCCGGTAATGCCGCCCGCGTAGGCGGTGAACAAGCGCTTCTGCTCATCGGTAGTTGCATTGCCCGCATAGGTATCGCCCAGCACGAATGCAAAGCGCGCGTGCTTTATGTGGAGCTGGTACTGCGCCAATGCTTCCGGACCGCAGCTGCGGTTGCCCAGACCGTTCTGCGCATAGTCGATGTTCATGTACGTATTGCCATCGCCTTTTAGCTCGTCGCGGTGCGTGCAGGCAGAGAGCATCTGCGGCGTATACGGCAATGCACTCATACCGAGCGGCTGCAAGCCGGTTACGGTAAATGCGCCGTTTGCGCCCGACAAGGCCATATAGCGCGTGCGCATGCGGCTGCCGTACTCCTGCGGCTTAATGTAGCCGCGCTCCGACGCGATATCAAACATATACATGCCCAGCTTGCCACTACGTGCGCGGTCGGGATATGTTTCGTATGAACCCAAGCCGTAGTACTGCGCCTTGGAGTACTCACCTTCTACCTTAAGTTCCATGCCCAGGCGCGGCAGCGGCACTTCGCCCATGCCCTCTACATCGACTTCACAGTCGATTGAGAGTTGCCCGCCTTGAAGCAGCGTATCGCGCTGAGTGAGCGTAAATTCGCAACCGTTGCCCATGTACAACATAACGCGCTCGACATGCCTGCCGTCCTGAGATACCGATATGCTCTTGAGCGTGCGCGTGAGCTTGTCAAGGCTCAGTTCAAGCCAGTTCGGGCTCTTGCGCATGGCGGACGAGCCGCGGTCGTTGTCGGTGGGCGCGCGGAATACGTTGAGTGTAACATCGTTCACAACAGTTCCGTCCGCGCGTTCAATGCGCATAGAGCCGTCCGCGCCGTAGTGTATCGATGT